>USHO01000062.1 GCA_900554485.1 uncultured Eubacteriales bacterium | reverse complement strand
ACAGCCCGCATCTCTGACGGTTGTATCTGAACGTCCCAGTTCAGGAAGATCTGTCAGTGTCGGATATGGAACATGGGGATAGTTTGTCTGATTATAGTATCTCATTTTATTATTCACCTCTTCCCCATTATATCATATCTTTTTTCTACATGATATACTTTCAGCAGAAAAACGGGCTTACCGCCGACGGTATCGTAGGAGCTAAAACTCTTGCCGCGCTCGGAATATCGGCAGGCGGCACGACTACGACTTCGTCGTCGTATACGAGTTCGGATACCAATCTTCTCGCAAGGCTTATATACGCCGAGGCGAGAGGGGAAACTTATTCGGGCAAGGTCGCGGTAGGCGCGGTCGTTCTCAACAGGGTAAAAAGCCCGTCGTTCCCGAATACCATATCGGGTGTAATTTATCAGCCGTATGCGTTCACCTGCGTGTCCGACGGACAGATCAATTTAAGCCCCGACGCGTCTGCGTTGTCCGCAGCGAAAGACGCGATGAACGGTTGGGATCCGGCTTACGGCAGTCTCTATTATTACAATCCGTCCGTCGCGACGAGTAAGTGGATTTTTTCGAGAAAGACGGTGGTTACGATAGGCAAACACGTCTTTGCGCTGTAAGGAGGTATTATGGAAAACGAAAATAAGAAAAAAGACGCCGCAGTGGATAAAGTCGAAAAAATAGTCGACAACGGCGCGAAAAAATCTACGGACGACAAGCCGTTTGAAAAGGCGCAGAACGTCAAAAAACAAACCGCGGGCAAACAGCCTGCGAAAAAACAGAGCGGACGCGGTAAAAAGAAGAGCGGAAACGCAAAGGCAAAAATTACCGCCGAAAAGGTCAGAACCGAGAAAGCCGAGAAAAAACTGAAAGAGCGTCAGGCTAAAAAAGCCGCGCGCGTAGCCGCCGAAAAGGAAAAACGTGAGCGCAGGCGCGTTAAAGCCGAAGAAAAAGCCAAAGCGGCAGCCGAGGCAAAACAGGCTAAGCAAAAGAAAATACGCGCCGCAAAAATAGCAAAAAAGCGCAAAGCCGAAAGCGTAAAAGCGCTTAAAATTCAGAAACGCGAAGAGCGTCTGGCGAAAAAAGAGGCGTTGAAACACGAGAGCAAAGAGGAAAGACAGAAACGCCTTGCCGCCGAAAAACAGGCTAAAATAAAGATAAGGGCAGATAAAGCAGCCGCCAAAGCCGATCTGAAAAAGAAAAAATCGGAAAGAAAGACCGAGAAAAACAGATTAAAAGCCGAACGAAGAGCGGAAGTCGCGAGGATGAAAGCCGAAAGAAAAGCCGAAAAATCAAAGGCGAAGAATACGAGAAAGTCCGAAAGACAGAAAACCCGCGCAAAGAGGGGTATCGGCGGCTGGCTTGCCGCGGTTATTTCTCTGGGGTGTGCGGTGCTTATACTCGGATCGTTGCTTACCGTTCAGTTTATAGGCGTGGGCGGCGGCAGTCATCCGGCGATGAACGCATCTGCCAATACGGCGCGTAACTTTTACGATTTCGTCGGTTACGTCGACGGTATGGAAACGGACATGTCCAAGGTATTCGTTTCGACGGATAACGGCGGCAGACAGAAAATTCTGACCGAGTTGTCGCTTAAAAGCAATCTTGCCGATTCCGCGCTGGCGCAGTTGCCGATTGCGGACGAGTCGAAGTATTACACGTCGAAGTATATAAATCAGGTCGGCGATTACGCAAAATATCTCAATAACCGTCTTATAAACGGCGACAGCCTGACGAAAGACGATCTTGACAACCTGCAGAAACTCTACGAAATAAACGTCAACTTAAAATCGGCGTTGTCGACTTTGGCGGCAGGCGTGGGCGAGAATTACGACTTTAAGAATCTTGCCGAAAACAACGCGAACGACCTTATCGTAAAGCAGTTCAACGAACTCGAAAAATCCGCAGTCGATTATCCGCAGATGATTTACGACGGACCGTTCTCCGACGGACTGGATGCGATAGAACCCAAAGGGCTTGACGGCGAAGAGATAAGCAAAATGCAAGCCGAAGAGAATTTCAACAGAGATTTCGCATCGTACGGAATTAAAAAGATAATCGAAACTTCGGCTGTCGAAAACACCAAGATTGATTGTTACAGCGTTATCGCCGAAACCGAAGAGGGCGGCGACGTGGCTGCGCAGTACACGGTAAAGGGCGGAAAACTTCTTTCTTTTCTGGCGAGAAAAGAGTGCGCAGACACCGAAATAGACGAGGATGCCGCCGAGAGGAGCGCAGAAGAATTCCTTGCCGCGGCGGGCTTTAAGAACATGAAACGCGTATGGCGTTACGAAACCGACGGCGTCGAATATTTCAATTACGCTTACGTTCACGACGGCGCGATAGTCTACCCCGATCTCGTCAAACTCACGGTCTGCCGCGAAACGGGCAGAGTCACGGGTATGGACGCCGAAGAATATTATCTCAATCATACCGAAAGAGGTAAATTCACCGCAAAGTATTCTATAACGCAAGCCGAAGAAAAGGTAAACGACACGCTTTTGGTGTCGGGCAGAAATCGCGCGATAACCCCGATAGGCAACGGTAAAGAGACGGTCGCTTACGAGTTTATCGGCACTTACGAGGGCGATACCTATTACGTCTTCGTCGACGCGAATACTCTTAAAGAAATAAAGATTTATAAAGCCGTCGATACCGACGAGGGAAGATTGCTTATATAATAATAGGATAAATTCGCTTAAATAAAAATACCGCCCGCAGGCAGATGCCTGCGGGCGGTATTCGGTTATAAACCGTTGTTGTTATTGTTCGTCGCCGTTATCGTCGTTGTCGCCGTAGTCGTACTCGGTCGCCGTGTCATCGGCGTCGGGCGCCTGAATGTCTATCGTCGGTTTGGCGTCGGCTTTGGTCGCTTTGTTCTTGGCGTTTCTTACGGAATATCTGCTTCCGTTTTCGTGAGCGGACTTCTGATCGTAGCCGGTGTAGTAAGACTGAGTTTTAGCCTTCTTACGTCTGGAGTCTGCGACAGCCTTTCTTACGATGATCGCTATAAGCGCGACGATGATTACAGCTGCGATTATTATCGAAACTATCTGTAACCAGACGTAACTGCGGGCGGTGTCTTCGGTCGTCGTATTTGACGAAGAATCGTCGGACGAGTCGTCGGAAGAATCGTCGTCGTTCGCGGACGAATCTATAACGTAATCCTTAACGTCGAAACGATACAGGCGAACCGTTGCGTTGTCTTCGGTAACGTCGCCGACGGAAGGAATTTCGGGAAGGGCGTAAGCGTAAAGGGTTTCCGCGTCGAGGATTATCGTGCGAAGATTGCCGTTGCCGTCTTTCAGGCGTTTGCTTTCGCTGTTTTCGGCTTTGGCATCGTCGTCGGACGCATAATAGTAAGCGGTTCTCTTGCCGATGCCTTTGCCGCCGAACTTGTAATCTTCGAGGCTCGATTTAAGCGTATCCTCCGTGGAAACGTCTGAAGACGTTCCGGTCTGAACCGTGCCGAACATCGCTACGCCTGCGCCGTCTACGCCGAACTCTAAGCGGAGCTTCATTGCCTTGTCGCCGGTTTTAACGATAAAACGAACGAGAACGTAGCCGTCGCTCAAAGCCGCGGCGTTGCTCGATACCGTCATCGACGCGACGTAATTCGTGTCGTTTATGCCGAGCGAAAGGTAACCGTCTTCTTCGCCGCTTTCGATACTCGCTATTTTGAATAAGTTGATAACGGCTTTCGTGTTCGCGCCTACGCGTACTTTTACGGAGAATTCGTAAGCGGTGTTCGCGCTTACCGTTTTGTCGCTGCCGGCAAGAAGTGTAAGTCCGCTGCCGCTGTTGAGTACCATAATCGGCTGAACGTTCTTATTGTCGGTGGTGGCTTTGCTTATGTCGTTGATGTCGCCGAGAAGGGTCGCGATGTCGTTGTTGCCGTAACGCGTGACGTAAGCGTCTGCGTACGCGCTGTTTACGATACCGGTCGTCGAACCTTCGGCGGATCTGAGAACTCTTACCGAAACGTTGGTATCGGTGAGGTTTACAGCGCCCTTTTTGAGGGTGGTCTTGGCATCTACGTCGGAAACCGTGTATTCGTAAGTGTCGTCGTTATCGTCGTCGTCCTTCTTGTAGTCGTCGAAGTGGTCGCCGATAAGCGAAACTTTTACGGAGTTGGTAGAAGACGCGGCGTTATATTCGTCGGTCGTAACCGCGTCGAACGCGAAATCTTTGAATATCGCGTATCCGGTGGGAAGAGTGTAGGGGTCGGACGTCTTGTCGGTTGGACCGAAATCGAATCTGACCTTGAAGTTCATATCTTCTTCGTACTTGGTGCAGACGTAGAAAGTATATCTTACATAACCGTCGGTGTATTCGGCGGTCGAAGACGTCGTTGTGAACGAACTGAATTTGCCGCTCGAACTTTCGGTGTCGCCGTCGTTATCCATAATATTAACGGACGCGCCGGTCATCGAACTTACGTCGGTTTTGACTTTCGCGAGGAAAGTCAGTCTGTAATACTTGATCTGCTCGTCGTCGGACTGAGTGTAATCCGCAGCCGGAACGCCGAGTGCGTTGCCGCCGAGCGCGCTTATCGTGTAACTGTACGACGAACCCATTATCGCCGAATTATCCGCGCCCACGTCGGGGAATACCATATAGACGGCGTTAGAGATTTTTTCTTCTTTGCCGTCGATTGTAAGCGTCTTTTCGCCGGAGGTATATCCGACTTCGCCTGCCTCGGATACGGGATAGAACCGACCGTCCGGGTCTCTGTCGGTACGAACCTGATTGTAAGTGCCGTTGCCGTCGGTTACGGTCTTGGTCGCGTAGGACTTATCGAAATTGAGACTTACGATTCTCTCGGTGACGTTTTCGGTTATGACGCCGCTTTCGTCAACGGAGATTTCGCCTTCGTCGCGGGTGTCGTAATAATTTTTGACTACGTTTGCAGCGGGCGCCTCGGATGTCTTTACGGTCGTGTACGCGACGTTGTCGAAGAACGCGAAACCGCTTGCGAAACGGGATCTGTTCACGTCGTCGCCCCTGCCTAAGCCGAGCGAAATCGTAAGTTGGGTCGACGCCGTGGCGGAGGGGGTAACGGATATGATATATCTTACCCATTTGCCGTCGGTGTCGATGTTTTCGATTACGAGATCGTCTACGGAGACGGAGCCTACCGTACCGGAAATCTTTATGAACGCCCCGGTCTTTGCGCCGACGGTGGCTTTAACGTCTTTGGTGTTGACGTAAACCGAGAATACGCCCGTAGCGTCTGCGGGTACGGTCATCTTCTGCGAAGAAGTCATGTACTGCGCCGTGCCGAGTTCGTCGGAAGTCTTGTTCTGAATTACCAGTATTTTAGAGCCTTCGGTATTCATGTTTTCGTCGAGGAACTTCGCGCCTTCGGCGACGGTAGCCGCGCCGGGATTGAAATCGCCGGAGGGTTTATACTTGTCGTCGAGTTTGTCGAATGCGGAAGTGTCGATAATACCGTAGCCGCCCGTCGAAGTGGGGGCTTGTACGGGCGAAGAACCGCTCCTGTATCTCGTCCACCTGATCGAAGTGTGGTAGGGCGACGTAGCGGATACGTCGTCGGTATACCATTCAAAGTCGCCGTTCGCTATCGACTGTTCGTCGGAGGGCTTGTCCTCACTCGAAGAAGAGGAAGAACTGCTCGAAGAGTTGTTATTGTTATTCTTCGAGCAAGCCGCCGAGAATGCGAGAACGAGCGACAGCGTAAGAACGGCTACAAGCGTGAAAAACGCTTTGAAGTTGAACTTTTTGCCAAGTCTTGTCATACTGCACCTATGCAACCTTTAACGCACGGTGACGGCGTATAAAGGTCGAATATATTTTTATACTCGACTATTATACAATATTTTTTTATCGAATGCAATTTTTTTTGCGACGATTATATAAAATTATGTAAAAAATCCGTAAAAACGGCGTCGCGCCGCGCGGCGTTGAATATAACGTCGGAAAGCGGCAATAATAAAACGGAGGAATTTATCGTGAACGAAAAAGTCAAAAACAAACTGTATCTTATTCTTACCGGGGTTGCGACCGGCGTGGCGAACGGTTTTTTCGGCGGCGGGGGCGGAATGATAGTCGTTCCGCTGATGACGTTTCTGCTGAAAATGAAAACCAAGGTCGCGCACGCCACCGCGATTGCCGTCATACTGCCGGTAACGCTCGTAAGCGCGACGATATATATCGTAAAGGGATATTTCGACTGGAAGATCGGCTTGCCGTCGGGGCTGGGCGCGGTCGGCGGCGGAATAGCCGGAGCGTGGCTTTTAAGTAAACTCAGCGCCGGCTGGGTTACGCGTATATTCGCGCTTGTAATGTTCCTTGTTTATTACATATCAATGGTAACCGTAGGCTCTGCCGCTACCGACTGGGCAAATGACGGACTGTTCGGCGACGGCTGGCATCTCTTCGGTATAGGTTCTTCCGCAACCGCTGACGCTGAAGAAGAATACGGTGACACCGATGCGATAATCGCCGGATTTATAGAGGCAGCTAAGGCTGAGGGCATTGACACATCGGAAGTTGAGGCTGCTATGGACTCCGAA
>USHO01000061.1 GCA_900554485.1 uncultured Eubacteriales bacterium | reverse complement strand
GACGTATAAGCCGCGAGCGTAACGACGTATTAGTCAAAAATACGTCGTCAGACCATGGTTCGTTTTATTCTTGTCTGGCATAGCATTGTAACCCGGCATAAAATCGTGTTCGCAGTTTTCCCGATAGTAAGTGCTTACGGCAACTATCGAACCTTCTTCTATTCCGTCGAAACAGAAATCGAACGTCCGTTCGTCTCCCCATGCGACGGTGGGTATAACCCGAAGACCTTTGCTTTGCCAATACGCGCCGCACCAACGATTTTTGAACACGCTTTCAATCTGTAAAGCCAGGGGCATGTCCGTAAAAAGCGAAAAGTCGGGCGAAAGCAGGCAATAATAACCGCTTAACTTGTCCGCCTCTTTTTCGGCGTCGTCGTAAACTTTGTCAAATTTCCAATCGTGTGTAAAAAAATGCACGGTTTTATCGCGATTGTCCGCGTCGTTCGGCGTTGTATCGCAATAGCTTAAAAACTTGATTTTCGATATGTCGATATTTTGTTTCTTTATAATCGGAAAATCGTATTTACCGTCGCTTTTACCGTGATATAAAAATTCGTTCCGCACCAATTTTTGTTTATTATTTTCCTTAGTTTCTTCATATTTCGATTGATCGTTCATATTTCATATTCCATTATTTATAATTTTCGTAATCCGGCAATAAAGGTTCGTGGTTTCTTGTGCCGCGGTTGCCGTTCCAAGTCCACGAATGATCGTGCGGAAAGAAATGATTATCGTGTGCGTTTTGATGGATATAATCCCTGTTGCGGACTGCTTTTCCGTTTCCGTCATGCCAGCCAAGAATAAAACGAACCGTGGTCTGACGACGTATTTTTGACTAATACGTCGTTGCGTTCAATCTTCTTTCAAATCTTATACCTTCGCCACGGCTCGGTATTCCGCCTGCTCCCATTATAACACCTCTCTTTTTCTTTGTCATTCGTTTTTGAAATTAAATCAAAACGTTTTGACCGTATTGTTTTCGATTGGCATTATATCGATAAAACTCAGAAAGTCAATGTTTACGGAACATTTTCCGTAATTATTTTTTCGGCGATAGCGACTGCGTTGAATGCCGCGCCGCGCAAAGTGTTGTCTGCGTAAGTCAAGAACGCCAAGCCGTTTTCAAATGCCGTGCTTTTTCTTATTCTGCCGACGAATGTCTCGTACCTGCCGTCGGAATCTACGGCGGACGGCAGGGCTTTCAATATTATTCCGTCCGCGCTTGCAAGCCGCCGTTTTACGTCTTCCGTTCCGAACTCTTTTTTGAGTTGGACTTCTGCGGATACCGCATGACAGTTCTCGATCGGAGTTCTTACGCACGTCGCCGAAACGGGTATCGACGCGCCTAAAATTTTATTGGTCTCGAACTGCATTTTGCGTTCTTCTTCGGTGTACCCGTCGGGCATTATTCCGCCGATTTCGGCAATGCAGGTCTTCGCTATCGGCAATGGGTAGTATGTCGGCGAAAATCCGTTTTCCGTCAGTCGCAAGTCCGCCACGCCCTTTTTGCCGCTGCCGCTTACAGCCTGATATGTAGTGTAGATTATCCGCTCTATACCATAATGTTTATCCAGTACGGCAAGCGGAAGGACGACCTGTATCGTCGAACAGTTCGGGTTGGCGATTATACGGCGTTTCCGTAAGTCGACGGCTGAAAAATTTATTTCCGGCACGACAAGCGGAATCGCAGGGTCTTCGCGGAACGCCGACGAATTGTCGATTACGACCGCGCCTGCGTCCTCCGCTTTGACGGCATATGCGGCGGACACTTCTTTGCCTGCGCTGAAAAACACAAAATCAAGACCGACGAAACAGCCGTCGCGCAGATGTTCGGCAACGCAATTCCGACCGAACGCCCGCAGTTTTTTGCCCGCGCTTTTTTCCGATGCGAAAAGTCTGAGTTCGCCGACGGGGAAGTTTCTTTTTTCGAGAGTTCGCAAAAATTTTTCGCCGATAAGCCCCGTCGCGCCGACAAGACCTACCGAATAAGCAGTTTTTCTCATACGCTATTTATACGTTTATGCGTTTTTTTTCGTGAAAACCGCGCAATAAATTGTATTTAGTTGAAAAAAAAAATCCGATGTGTTAATATATCTATAGTTATGGCTAAATTTTACGCCGCCAGAGGCGAAGAAAATAAAATATTCGATTCCTGGGATAAATGTAAAGCGTTCCTCGAAGGGAAGAAAGGCTATAAGTATAAGAGTTTTTCTTCGCGCGCGGAGGCGGAGGCTTACCTGAGCGGCGAAGATTTTTACGAAGAAAGCATAAAGAAAGATCTTGCTTACGGATATGCGGCGGCTTATACCGACGGAAGTTACGAAGACGGGGCGAACGCGTATTCTTACGGTACTCTCCTTTTCGGCAGAGACGGCGTACGCGAGAGTTTCAGCGGTAAAGGCGACCGAAAGGAGTTTTTGTCTTCCAGAAACGTGGCGGGCGAAGTCGAAGGCGTTCTGTGCGCGATAAAACGCGCGATAATAAACGGGTATCCGCGGCTGAGAATTTATCACGATTATTCGGGGCTAGGTGCGTGGGCGCGGAACGAATGGGATGCGAAAAGTCCGATAGCGACGTATTATAAAAAGCAACTCGCGAAGGCGGCGGGGGCGATAAAACTCGGTTTCGTGCAGGTTAAAGGGCATAGCAACAATGCCTTTAACGAAGAAGTCGATCGTCTCGCGAAAGCGGCGCTTTTCGAGAATAAGATACTGCCCGTCGAGGGGACGTGGTTCAAAATTTCGGGTACGGACGAGGCTGCTCCGCTGTGCAAACGCATACACGCT
Source organism: uncultured Eubacteriales bacterium (assembly GCA_900554485.1). Taxonomy (GTDB): domain Bacteria; phylum Bacillota; class Clostridia; order Christensenellales; family Borkfalkiaceae; genus UBA10281. The sequence continues at coordinate 3,930 of USHO01000061.1, read as the reverse complement.
ATGTATTCGTCGGCGAAATATAAATTCACCGAGGACGGAACCGAATTTTATACGACGTGCGAAAAACTGGGCATATACACCCGTAACGGCGTTACCGTCGTGGCGGGCGACGGCGACGAACTGTATTTCGTAGCCGTTGCCGAACTTATGAAAAAACGTTCGCCGTTCGACAGAATACGCCTTGCCGAAACGGCTTTCGACATAACGGTTACCGACGGCGCGAAAGGTCCCGACATATCCCGCGCGCTTTTGAAAAGCGGAAAGTATTTTCCGTCGCTTTGCGTGGTGTTCGCGCTCGATTACGTCGCCGAATCCATTCTCGAAAGATTCAGATATTTCGGGCAGTCGCTTACGAAGATTTCCGCGGCGTTCGATAAAATGCCAGACGGGAAATTCGTGCTTACTTTCAAAGTTCCCGGTGAAGACGAGTTTCTTCGCGCGTATGAATTTTTGTATAAATACCGCCCTAAATTCGCGGGGCTCGATCTGACGCCCGAAACGGCGGCTAAACTGATAGACGAATGCGAAGAAGTAGTTCGTTTCAAGTGCAGAGGTTACTATGGATAACGAAATTTTGAAGATAACCGAACTCGTCAAAGACAAGACCGATAAAGAAGTCGTTGTCGTAAAGGCGGGCGAGGGCAAAGATCGTCCGGAAGGGTTTATACCTTTCCGCAGGGGCGGAACGGAATATCTTTGCAAAATAGAAGAGCCGTGCGACGAAGGGCTTAAAAGTCTGATCGTCGCCATACTCGAAAGCGTTTCTCTCGGAGACGTTCCCGTCGGTAAAAACGATGCGCTTAAAAGCATAGTCACGGGCGACGCAAACGAGATAACCGTGCAGAAATTCGCGCGCAAATATTCGGTGTACGATCTTCCTTGCGCGGTGTTCGTCGTCGTATCGCGCGACGGAACGGGTTCCGACGTGCTGAATTTTCTCGATAACTTCAAAACCGGACCGAGAGACCTGACCGTGCTTTTGGACGAGGCTACATGCGCTTACGTCCGTTTTCAGGACAGCGTGAACGCCGACGGCGAATATAAGTCGCTTTCCGATTATGCCAATCTGATAGTGCAGTCCATAAACGAAGAACTGGGTCTGTCGGTCAAAGTGGGCGTCGGCAGCGTGGTGGCAGGTTTCGCCGATTGCGCGGCATCGTACAGGCAGGCTATTTCCGCGCTCCGCATGGGCGGCATTTTCGAGCAGAACGCGGCGGTTTCGACGTATAAGGAATATCTGCTCGTCAAGATGCTCGAAGACATGCCGAAATACAAGTTACAGGAATTTTTAGACATACTGTTAGAGCCCGAATCCAAGGGGATACTTTCCGACCCCGAAATGCTCTCGACGGCGGAAGAATTCCTGAATACGAGCCTTAACGTGTCGGAAACTTCGAGAAATCTGTATATGCACCGCAATACGCTTATGTACCGTCTGGATAAAATAGAACGCGCCACGGGGCTGGATATTCGCAAATTCCGCGACGCGATGACTTTCAGACTTGTAATGATACTTTATAAACTTATAGTTTAACGGAGTGATATATGAGACAGAGAACGAAATCGGCTATGACGGTTGTCGTGGCGGTCATCACCGCGATAGGAATGTTCTTCGCGGGATTCTTCACGGGGAGAATAAAAGACCCCGATACCGCCGCGCTCGACTTTATCTACAAAACGTATAAAAAATATTATCTCGAGGCGGACGACGATGCCATAGAAATAATGGCAAGATCCATACTCGACCAATACTCGCAGTATTACACCCGCGAACAATACGAAGAACTCAAAAAAATTTCTTCGGGCGTGCGCGGAGGAATAGGCATTTCTTTCTTCGATAATTCCGAAGGAAAAGTCGAAGTCTATACCGTACTCGGCAATTCTCCCGCCGAAAAAGCGGGAATCAAGGCAGGCGCGACGGTCGACGGGGTAAAGAAATCGGCGGACGAAGATTTTACGCCCGTCGCAGACAGAACTCAACTGAGCGATTTTATATCCGCGCTCGACCTCGACGAGGAATTTTCGCTTAAAGTAACGTATAAAGGCGCGACCGCCGATTATACTCTTGCAAGACGCGAATACCGCGAATCGTACGTCTATTATGCCGACGCTACCGGGTATTATCGTTTTCAGGGTAACGGCGACGCGCTGAGTATCGGGACTTACGACGCCGAAGACCCGATAACTTTCCCGTCCGGCACGGCGTATATAAAATACACTGCGTTCAACGGTACGGCGAAGGGCGTCGCGGGGTCTGCCGGGCAGATAGAAACCGCGATGAAGAAGTTCAAAGAGAACGGCAATACCAGACTCATACTCGACTTGCGCGGCAACGGCGGCGGGTATATGGAGATATGCGAAGACGTTTCGGCGTATTTCGTCGGCGCGGATGAAAATTCCTATTCGCTTATAGCGACCGCCGAATATAAGAAAGACAAGAACGGCAAGGGCAAAACCGAGACGTTCAAATCCGCGCCGATCGTTTACGGGAATTATAATTACGAACAAATCGTAGTGCTTGCCGACGAAAACACGGCGTCCGCATCTGAAGTTTTAATCGGGGCGATGCTCTCTTACGACGAAAGAAACGTCGTCAAAGTCGTGCTTGCTGCATCGCAGGGGAGAGACACCGACGATAACGTCGTAGACGTATACAAAAGTTACGGCAAAGGCATAATGCAGACGACTTTCCCCAACACGTTCGGCGGCGGCGCGATCAAACTCACGACGGCTAAACTCTATTGGCCTAACGAAGACAAGACATGCATTCACGGTCTCGGCATAGCGAAAGGCACGACGCCTTACGACGACAAAATCGAAACCCCCGCTAAGGTTGCGGGCGAAGATTACGTTATGAACCGCGCTCTTGAAATCTGCGCGTCGTAACCGTTTGCGTCTGTGGGCAATATCCGCTAAGCGTCTATTGAAAATAGCCGCTATGGCGTTTAAGAAAAATAGCCGCTTATCGAATTTTCGATTTCTTCGGGTACGACGTTTTCGACCGGCGACAGTTTGTTTGCGGTTTCCGCGGGGGACGTGGCGAATGCCTCGTTCCCCGTTTTTTCGTCTTTTCCGTTTCTGCCCGCCGAGAACGAAGACGCCAACTTCATAAGCGAAGACGGATCTATTTTTCCGTTTTCGAGCATTTTCGAGAATTCGTCGGACGATAAAAAGTCGACGATTTCTTTTTTTACGCCCAGCATGTCGAACACGGGCTTAAACGACGCGAAGTCCACGCGCGAAAGCAGTTCGCCCACGCCGCGGGTTCTGTCGCCGCCGAATAACAGAAGAATTAAAAATATCGGCAATAACGCATTCATATTTATTTTTCGACCTCGGTAACATTTATACGCGCGTCGGGCGTAAAATATTATATACGACAAGGCAAACGCCGTTAATGCGTGAAATTCCGTAACGGATTGCCGCGAAGTCGCGTTATGCCGTCGTTCGGAGGAGTCGACCGTTGAAAGATTTTTCAAAGTACGAACCCGAGAAGAAACCCGCCGACATCGGCGGCGACGATTTAAGCGGACAGTTTGCGAAATTCGCGTCTGCATACGAGGGTAAAAGCGGAGACGAGATGATGGCTGAAATTCTCGCCGAGGCGGAGAAAGGCAGAAGAAACGGAACGCTCACCGATGCCGACATAGACAAATTCGCAGCTACGGTGTCGCCGTTTTTAAGCGACAAGCAGCGCAGAATGCTGGCGACGATAGTCAAAAGACTAAAACAATAAATAAAAGCCTCCCGCAGGGGAGGCTTGAAAAAGTCGTCTGCTTTAAGTTAAAAATCGCGGGCGAAAGACATATCGTCGATTGCCGATATAAGCGATTTCAACTCTCTGCGCGTGTTCATCGGCGACGCGCTTACTCTGACCAGCCCGAACTTCTCGCTGCCCGAAAACGCATGCATGAGCGGCGCGCAGTGATA
>USHO01000060.1 GCA_900554485.1 uncultured Eubacteriales bacterium | reverse complement strand
TATTAGCCAAAAATACGTCGTCAGACCACGGTTCGTTTTATTCTTGGCTGGCATAGCGGGGCGGTAAATTTTATTTTTTTATTTCGTCGTGCGGGAGCGGTTGAACGCAGGCGGTTTTATAGTCGGTGTAAATAACGCTGCCCGGTTTTGCTTTCGGCGGTTTTTTCACGAATTTGCGCAGACAGTAGTCGACGTGTACTTTTCCGCCTTTTCCGCCGTCGGAATAATACGCGCATATCTCTGCCGCGGTTTTTATTACTTCGTCGGGTATTTTTTCGCCCTTTGTTTCGACGATGACGAACGGCGAGTGAAAACCCTTGGCGTGCAGCCACAAATCGTCTTTGTAAGCGCGCGACAGCAGTCTGTCGTTCTGCAGATTGTTCTTGCCGCACTTTATCGCGTAGCCGTCGGCGATATATTCGCGATAGGGCGATTCTGCGGTTTTTACGGATTTATTTTTCGGCGCCGGCAGCAGCCCCTGAGAAATGAGTTCTTCCTCGATGTCCTTAAAGTCGCTTTTGTCGGCTGCCAGCGAAAGTTCGTGACCGACCGAGCCGAGATAATCGAGGTCTTTTTCGGTCTGTTCTTTCTGCGGCGTGACTATTTCGACGGCGCGTTTTTCTTTGGCGTACTTTTTGAAGTAACGCTGCGCGTTGGCGTTCGGCGTCAGATTTTCGTCGAGCGTTATTTTCATCGGCTTATAGTCGTCGTAATAATTTTCGAGTTCGCAACTCTTCATTCCCTTTTCGAGGCGGTAGAGATTCGCGGTTATCAGTTCGCCTTTTACGCGCAGTTCGTCGTAATTTGCCGAGGACAGCAATTTTTCGTTTTCGCCCTGCAGTTTTTTGCCGAGCTTTTTCGTAAGCGAATTGACCTTGTCGGATATGCGCTTGTATTCGAGGTCGAAAGCCTTTTTTCTCTCCTTTGCCGAAAACACGTCGTCTTCGGCGTCGGTTATCGTGTCGAAATATTCGGTCTGCCCGCCTATCGTTTTATAATCGGTTATATAATAGTCGCGTTTTTTGCCTTCGCCTTTTACGCACGGGCTGACGACGGGGGAGAGGTAGAAAGTTTTTACGGCGTCGTAGACGGCGTCGACGTCGGCATCCGCAGGCACGTTTGCGGCGATTTCTTCGGCTGTGACGAACGACAACCCCTTTACGTTCTCAAACAGAAATTTAGGCAGGTCCCCGAAAAAAGCCGACATATAGCGCGATTTGAAGGATGTTTCGTCGGTTATATCCGCCTTATCCTGAGACTTTGGCAGAACGTAATCCGCGCCGGGCAGGGTAAGCCTTGTGGTGGCGACATCGAGCGGGGCGTTTTTTATACAGCCCAGAATTTTGCCGTTTTCGGTCAGAATGAGGTTCGAGTATTTACCCATTATTTCGCAGTACATCGTCTTGACGACCGAGTCTTTGAAATCGTTTTTCGTGCGGAAGTCTATTTTGATTATTCTTTCGAAACCGACGAGTGATACGCTTTCCGTCTCCGCGCCGAGCAGGTGCTTTCTCAGCAGCATACAGAACGACGGGGCGACCTGCGGTTTTGGTTTTTCTGCCGAAGTGAAAGCCACGCGGCAATATTCGGCGTTCGACGATAAAACGAGGGTTCTCGCCCCCGATTTCGTGTATACCGCGAGGTATACGTCGTCCTTGTCGGGCTGTACGACGCGGTTGACCTTCGCGCCCGAAAGCAGATTGTTAAGTTCGCGCGCTGCGTGCAGCAGCGTGAATGCGTCCTGCGGCATAAACTGACCTCGTTATCGTTTTACGATATGAATTATATATAAAATTTTCGGAAAAGTAAAATTTATAGACGGAAAAATTTGCAAATCGCAAGAAAATGTGTTAAAATAAATCGGACTAAATAAGATAAACCGAAAAATTTCGGCGTTATACAGGAGTTAAAATGAAGTACACTACCGCTCAAGGAGAAAAAAGCACCGTTAAAATCACCATCACTCTCACCGCTAAAGAGTGGGCGGATATGCAGGATAAAGCCTATGAGAAGACCAAGGGTAAATATCAGATTCCCGGTTTCAGAAAAGGACACGTTCCCAAGGCAATCATCGAACAGCATTACGGCAAGGGCGCGTTTTACGAAGACGGCATAAACGAGGCGTTCGGCAAATATTATTACGACATACTCGAAAAAGAACCCGCGATAGAGCCGATCGATCGTCCCGACGTATCGATAGACAAACTCAGCGAAAAAGGTCTTACGATGATCGCCGTCGTTCCCGTTAAACCCGACGTTAAACTGGGCGATTACAAAGGTATAAAGATTAAAAAAGTTGAGTATAATGTTACCGATGCGGACGTTCAGACCGAACTCGACAGATTCCTCGACCAGAACTCTTTTGAAGAGGAAGTGACCGGCAGACCCGCCGAAAACGGAGACATTACCGTAATAGATTACAGCGGCAGCGTCGACGGCGTGAAATTCGACGGCGGTACGGCGGAAAATCAGACGCTTACCCTCGGCAGCGGGGCGTTCATCCCCGGCTTTGAAGACGGCGTCGTAGGCATGAACATCGGCGACACGAAAGACATAACCGTTAAATTCCCCGACGATTACGGCGCGAAAGAACTCGCCGGCAAAGAGGCTGTGTTCGCGGTTACTCTTCACTCGCTTAAAGTAAAGAAACTTCCCGAACTCACCGACGAACTCGTAAAAGACAAGACGGGCAGCGAAACCGTCGAGGCGTATAAGAATTCGGTTAAAGAAAGACTCGAAAAAGCCAACGCCCAAAGAGCCGAAAGAGAGACCGAAGACGAAATCATCAAGGCGATCACCGACAAGAGCGAAGTCGAAATCCCCGATTCGCTTGTCGAAAGAGAAATCGACAACATGATTCAGCAGACCTCTTACAGACTTATGTATCAGGGTCTTAAATTCGAGGACTACCTCAAATATACCGGTCAGACCATGGAGACTTACAGAGAGGGTTGCAAGGACGCCGCAAAGGGTCACGTCAAAACCCAACTCGTGATAGATAAAATTCTTACCGCCGAGAACATTAAAGCGGAAGAGTCCGATATAGAGGCAAAAATAAAAGAACAAGCCGAATCGATAGGCAAGACCTACGAAGAATACGCGAAAGACGTCAACGACAGACAGAGATCTTATATCGAAAACGAAGTCGTCGTAGACAAACTCTTCAAATTCCTTAAAGAGAACAACGAGATAGCGTAACGGCGTAAATTTTATAACGACTGAAGAAACGGGGGTAATTATGGCAATTACCCCGTTTTTAATCGATAAGGAGAATTGTATGGCATTGATACCCATGGTCGTGGAGCAGACCGACAGAGGCGAACGCTCTTACGACATTTATTCAAAGTTGCTCGAAGAGAGAATAATTTTCATTACGGGCGAAATAAACGACGCGCTTGCGAATACCGTCGTCGCGCAACTTCTGTATCTCGAGGCGAAAGATTCGACCAAAGATATAGACGTGTATATCAACAGTCCGGGCGGCAGCGTTACGGCGGGGCTTGCGATTTACGATACGATGAATTTCATCAAGTGCGGCGTTTCGACCATATGTATAGGTATGGCGGCGAGCATGGCGGCGTTTTTGCTTTCCAGCGGAGAAAAAGGCAAGAGGTTCGCTTTGCCGTCAAGCGAAATAATGATACATCAGCCTCTCGGCGGCGCGCAGGGTCAGGCGAGCGACATAAAAATACAGGCAGAGCATATTTTAAGCCTGAAAAAGCGGCTTAACGAAATTCTTGCCAAAAATACAGGCAAACCCTACGAACAGATCGAAATCGATACCGACAGAGACAACTATCTCACCGCGGAAGAGGCTCTTTCGTACGGGCTTATCGACAGGATTTTCGTAAAGAGATAAAGGAGAATATATGGCGAATAACGACAAACGCGGAGACGACCTCTTCTGTTCGTTCTGCGGAAAACCCAAAGAACTGGCTAAAAAACTGATAGCGGGTCCTAACGGGGTTTATATCTGCGACGAATGCATAGACATCTGTAAAGAGGTTCTCGAAAACGACGAGGCGAAAGAGGAAAAGCAGGCTGTAAGACTGCTTAAACCCAAGGAAATAAAAGCCGAACTCGACAAGTACATCGTCGGGCAGGAAAAGGCTAAAAAGGTACTTTCGGTCGCGGTTTATAATCATTATAAAAGAGTAAACAGTCTGAGCGGTAAAAAGAGCAAAGACGACACCGAAATCGAGAAGAGCAACGTGCTTTTGCTGGGACCTACCGGTTCGGGCAAGACGCTGCTTGCGAGAACGCTTGCCAGAATTCTCAACGTTCCGTTCGCCGTTGCCGACGCCACGACTCTGACCGAGGCGGGATACGTCGGCGAGGATGTCGAAAATATCCTGCTTAAACTTATTCAGAACGCCGATTACGACGTCGAAAGAGCGCAGAAAGGTATAATTTACATCGACGAAATCGATAAAATCGCAAGGAAGAGCGAGAACGTTTCCATAACCCGCGACGTCAGCGGCGAGGGCGTTCAGCAGGCTCTTCTTAAGATTATCGAATCTACGATAGCGTCCGTTCCCCCGCAGGGAGGAAGAAAACACCCCCAGCAGGAATTTATCCGCATCGATACGACGAACATACTGTTCATCTGCGGCGGGGCGTTCGTCGGGCTGGATAAAATCGTCGGCAGACGCAAGGATTCGTCGTCGCTCGGGTTTGCGGGCAAACTCAAAGAAGAGGTGGAATCGTCGGACGCGTACGTCGACGAAATTCAGCCGCAGGATCTGACCAAATTCGGTCTTATCCCCGAGTTTGTCGGCAGAATGCCGATAGTCGTCGGATTGCATGCCCTCGACGAAACCGCTCTCGTCAAAATCATGACCGAGCCGAAAAACGCGATAGTCAAGCAGTACAAGAAACTCGTGGGGTTGGACAAAGTCGAACTCGTCGTGACAGACGATGCCGTAAGGGAGGTCGCGAAACGCGCGATTGCGCTTAAAACCGGCGCGAGAGGACTCAGAACGATTTTCGAGAATCTTATGCTTGAAAGCATGTACGACATTCCGTCCGAAGAAAACGTCGAAAAAGTCGTCATCGACAAAGACGTCGTACTCGGCAACAAACAACCCGATATAATCAGAAAAGAAATAGCGTAACGTCGGCGACGACGAATGAAAAAGCCTGCGTCCGAGATTTACTCTCGGACGCAGGCTTTTTATCGTTGTTTTCAGTCTGCTTTTTTAACGGTTACTCCGTCTTTTGAAATCATTACGAGATAGCCTTTCGACAGAATTTCGGCGCGGAGCGCGTCCGCGGATGCATAGTCTTTGGCAAGTCTGGCAGCCTGCATTTTGTCGGCTAAAACCGTGATTTCATCGGGTACGGGTTCGGTGTGTTTCGCCTCGTACGCCATGACGTATTCGCTCGGATCTTTCTTGAAGAGACCTAAGAGTTTATACGTTTCGCGTATTTCCGAAAGCATCGCTCCGGCCGACGGATCTTTTTTGGCGATAAGCCCTTTTATAGTCCTGAAGTAGCCGTATAAGTCGGATATGGCAAGCGCGGTATTGAAATCGTCGGACATGTCAGCGTCGAATTTTTCGCTTATCGCGGGATATTTACCCTCGATTACGATGCCTGCCTTTGCGGCGTCGGCAAATACCTTGTAAAATTCGTACAGGTGTTTTTCTGCCTCGGGGAAGAGATCGGGCGTAACGTTTATGTCGTTGCGGTAGTTGGTCGACAGCAGCGCGAGTTTGATCGCCTCGTTGGAGTATTCTTTAAGCAGATCGCTCATAAGCAACGAATTGCCGAGCGATTTGCTCATCTTCTGACCGTTTACCTTGATCAGTCCGTTGTGAACCCAGTATTTTACGAACTGCTTGCCCGTCAGAGCCTCGGTCTGAGCGATCTCGTTTTCGTGGTGGGGGAAAATCAGATCCCTTCCGCCGCCGTGAATGTCGATCTGTTCGCCGAACGCCTTTCTGTTCATCGCCGAGCATTCTATGTGCCAGCCGGGGCGACCTTTGCCCCAGGGGGAATCCCAGCAGATTTCGCCTTCTTTTGCAGACTTCCAGAGGGCGAAGTCGAGGGGGTCGCGCTTGTCCTCGTCGTTGTCGATTCTTACGCCGTTCATCGCGTCTTCGAGATTTCTGTGCGACAGTCTGCCGTAAGCGGGGAATGACGTTACCGAAAAGTACACGTCGCCTTTCGGCGTCGGGTAGGCGTGTCCTTTTTCGATGAGAGCCGACACGAAGTCGATTATGTTGTCGATGTTTTCGGTCGCTTTAAGCCATATATCGGGGTCGTCGATGTCCATTTCGCGCATGACTTTGTCGATTTTTTTAATCATCATCTTCGCGTATGCGTCGGCGGGTATACCCGTTTCTTTCGATTTGGCTATGATCTTGTCGTCTACGTCGGTGTAGTTGCGTGCGTAGGTGACGTTGTATCCCTTTTTTATGAGGAACTTGCGTATTATGTCGTAAATAAGAGCCTGATAGGTATGCCCTATATGAGCCTCGCCCGAAACGGTTATACCGCAGGCGTACATGTTCACTTTATTGCCGTTTATCGGGATAAATTCTTCTTTCTGTCCCGAAAGGGTGTTGTAAATTTTCATTGTTTACCGCCTTTTGTCAGTTTTTGTTCGAGTTCGTCTATGCGTTTTCTGAGCGAACAGATTTCTTCTACTATTATGTCCTTGTTTTCGTCTTTTTCGTCGATTTTTTCGCCGTTTATCCTTACGACGCGCCCGGGGATGCCTACGACCGTGGCGTACGGGGGTACGTCTTTAAGCACG
>USHO01000059.1 GCA_900554485.1 uncultured Eubacteriales bacterium | reverse complement strand
TAAAGTAAGGATAATACAATGCGATATGGCTATCCGCGAGGACAGGACGTTTTCAACCCGCGAAGAACTCGACGCGTATCTGGGAGAGTTTGAGATAAAGGGCGGGTCGGGTACGGAGTTCGCGCCGGTGTTCGATCTGCTTACCGAAGAGAAAGCGAAAGGCTCTAAAATCCGCGGACTCATATATTTTACCGACGGGCTCGGTAAATTCCCGCAGGAAATTCCGCCGTTCAGAACCTGTTTCGCGATTTACGGCGACGAAGACGGAAAAGTCGTCGTTCCGTCGTACGCTTACAGATTAGACGTTACAGGAGGATTGAAATGAATATAAAAGAGGCTAAAAACGAAATCAAAAACGCCGTCAGGATATATCTCGAAAAAGACGACGACGGCAGATACAGAATCCCCCGCGAAAAACAGCGTCCCGTGCTGTTGATAGGCGCGCCCGGTATCGGGAAAACCGCGATAATGAGCGCGGTATGCAACGAACTCGGCATAGGCTTTCTGGGCTATACGATAACCCACCACACCCGACAGTCGGCGATAGGTCTGCCGTTCATCACCGAAAAGGAATACGGCGGCAGAAAATATTCCGTCACCGAATATACGATGAGCGAAATCGTAGCGAGCGTTTACGATGCGATCGAAAAACAGGGGACGAAAGAAGGCATACTTTTCATCGACGAAATCAACTGCGTTTCGGAGACACTCGCGCCCGCCATGCTCGAACTTCTTCAGCATAAAAAATTCGGCGCGCACGAGATCCCGGAAGGCTGGATACTTACCGCCGCGGGCAACCCGCCGGAATACAACAAATCGGTCAACGAACTCGACATGGTTACGCTCGACCGTGTGAAAAGACTCAACGTCGCGCCCGATTACGACGCCTTTAAGGAATACGCGCTCAACAACGGGATGCACGGCGCGATAGTATACTTTTTGTCTCTGCACAACGAGTATATGTTCAAAGCCGAAAAGACGGTCGACGGGTATTCGTTCGTTACGCCGAGGGGCTGGGAAGATCTGTCCGTCGCATTGTACGAATACGAAAGATTGAATATCCCCGTAACGTTGCAGTTCGTTTCCGAATACGCGCAGGACAGTAAAATCGCTGCGGAATTTTTCGGATATTACAAACGCTATTGCGAATGCGCGTCGGTTTACGGCGGTGAAGACGCCGAAACGGGAAAGATAAAGAAAGTCGACGTCGAGGGCAAGGACTTCGAGGTTCGTTACGCGCTTGCGGGGCTTATCGCCGCCAAGATAATAAAACTGGCGGAAAAATACAGGGCGAGAAAGTCCGCCGAAAACGAACTCGACGCCGCGCTGACCGCCGTCGGAAAAAACGGAGTTTCTCTTTCCGCCGAGACGGACAGAATCATTAAAAAGAGCAATTCTCCTGCCGAATCGCGTTACGCGAAGACCGCGCTCAAGAAACTTGTCGCCGCGCTCGGCGAAACCGACGAAAAGGCGGGTATAGCCGCGTTCCGTAAAGAAAACGACGAAAAACTTGCCGATTACAAGGCGAGAATAGACAATCTGCTCAACTTCGCCGTGGCGTCGCTCGGCAAGGGGCAGGAAACCGTCGCCATGCTGATGCAGGTCATCGCGTGCGAACATTTCGTGGAAATTCTGCCGTATCTGGGCGACACCGTGTTTTACGATCTGAACGATTCGCTTCTGGGCGTGTCGGGCGAAGAGGATTATAAACGTCTTGCCGCATCGGCTCTGAAAGGATAAATTTACGGCAGGCATTATATTATTTATCTCTTTTGCGGCGATAGACCGATTTAACCGGCAACAATCATGAATATATTTTTCAGACACTTAAAGAAATACAGGGCGGCGAGCATTCTCGCGCCCGCATTCAAACTGATAGAGGCGCTTTTTGAACTGTTCGTGCCGATTTTCGTCGCAGACATGGTCGACATGGGCGTCGGTAACGGAGACACTTCCGTCATAATACGGGATACGATAATAATAATAGCGTTCGGACTTTTCGGACTGATATTTTCGATTATCGGTCAATACTTTTCGGCGAAAGCCGCTACGGGGCTCAGCCACGACGTAAGGGAAAGAACGTATAAAAAGATGCTTTCGCTCCCCGCGAGCGAAGTCGATCGCATAGGCGTACCCGCGATGATCACCGCGATGACGAGCGACATAAATCAGATGCAGAGCGGCGTAAACCTTGCGTTGCGTCTGTTGTTGCGGTCGCCGTTCGTCGTGTTCGGCGCGCTTATAGCCGCGATGATCATCGACGTTAAAATTTCGTCGGTATTCGCGGCGCTTATATTCGCGCTTTTCGCCGTCGTCATCATAATAATGGCGGTGACGATGCCCAAGTATTCCGCCGCGCAGAAGAACCTCGACGGGGTTTCGGCATCGGCGAGGGAAAATCTTACGGGCGCGAGAGTCATAAGGGCGTTCGGCGCGGAAGACGCCGAAGTTAAAAATTACGGCAACAAAACCGCCGGACTCGAGAAATCTCAGAATTTCGCCGGTACGGTTTCCGCTCTCCTTAATCCGCTGACGTTCGCGATAGTCAACCTCGGTATAGTCGCGCTGTTGTATTTCGGCGGCGTGCGCGTAAATTCGGGCGCGCTTACGCAGGGTAAGATAATCGCGTTATACGACTACATGTCGCAGATACTTATAGAACTGGTCAAGTTCGCGAACCTCGTCGTAACGATTTCCCGCGCGCTGGCTTGCGGCAAGAGAATAGACGGAATTTTGTCGATAGAAAACGACGAAAGTCCGATAAAAGACGACGACACGTCGGATTCTTACATAGAATTCCGCGACGTAAGCGTATCGTATAACGGCGGCGGAGACAGTCTGTCTCACGTCGATCTGAAAGTCGGCAAAGGTCAGACCGTCGGCATAATCGGCGCGACGGGCAGCGGCAAGACGACCATGATGAATCTGCTTACCCGCATATACGCCCCGACAGACGGCAAGGTGTTCTTCGACGGCAAAAACGTTTCGACTTATACGACCGACGAACTCAGACAGAGGATAAAAGCAGTATTGCAGAAAACCGCGCTCTTCAAGGGCAGCGTAAGAGACAATATAATGATCGCCGCGGACGACGCGTCCGATGAAAACCTGCAGAACGCGCTTAAAGTCGCTCAGGCGGAAGATTTCGTAAAATCGAAGGGCGGCGCGGACGCCGAAATAGAGCAGGGCGGCAAAAACCTTTCGGGCGGACAGCGACAGAGGCTGTCGGTCGCAAGAGCGATCGCCGCAAAGCCTGAAGTGCTGATTCTCGATGACAGTTCTTCCGCGCTGGACTATCTTACCGACCTCAACATGCGTCGCGCGATCTCTTCGCTCGAACCCAAGCCTACGGTGTTCATAGTGTCGCAACGTGCCGCGGCGGTAAAAAACGCGGATATAATCGTCGTGCTTGACGACGGCAAAGAAGTCGGCGTCGGCAATCGCGATTACCTGTACGAAAATTGTTCCGTTTACCGCGAAATCGAAACTTCGCAGGAGAAGGGGGCGAACGAATGAGAAACGAAAGAGTAAAAAAGCAGAAAAGCGGCGTCGTAAGACAATTATGGAAGTACGCCTATAAATATCGTTTCGTCTTTATTCTGTCGCTTATAACTTCCGCGCTGTACGTTGCGGGCGAATTGTTTCTGCCGAAGATTTTCGGCGAGATAACGAATCTGATCGTCGGCAAAGACAACGTCGACTTCGACGGTATATTGAGATATTCGGGCATAGCGTGCGTGATTACGCTCGCGGCGGCGGCAATGCAGTGGATAACCGAAAGCATGTGCGTTAAAATATCCAACGGCGTTTCGCGTTCGATACGAAACGACCTGTTCGCCAAAATGCAGAAACTTCCGCTTAAATATATAGACGGCAGACCGACGGGTGACATACTCAGCGTAGAAATAGGCGACGTGGATCGCCTTGCCGACGGAATGCTGCTCGGGTTTTCGAGATTCTTCACCGGTATACTTACCATTCTCGGAACGCTTGCGTTCATGATCTCGATAAACCCGATAATAGCGTTGTGCGTCGCGCTGATAACGCCGTTGTCGTTGTTTTCGGCTAAGTTCATAACCGGCAGAACGTACGGCAGATTCAAAAAACAAGCCGCCGTTACGGGCGAACAGACTTCGCTTGTCGAAGAAACTCTTTCGGCGATACCCACCGTCAAGGCGTACCGCGCCGAAGACAAATTCGGCAAGGATTTCGATAAGATAAACGACGAACTTCTGGACTGTTCTTTCAAAGCGGTGTTTTATTCGTCGCTGACCAACCCGACGACCAGATTTATAAACGCGCTTGTGTACGCGATAGTCGCATGCGTCGGCGCGATGCTCGCGATAAACCATACGAGCGGAGCGTTCGTCGTTACGGCGGGGTCGCTCGTCTCGCTGCTCAGTTACGCCAACCGCTATACCAAACCTTTCAACGAGATAACGTCGGTACTTACCGAACTCACGGGGGCGAAAGCCTGCGCCGACAGAATTTTCAGACTGATGGGCGAGGATGAAGAAATTCGTTACGAAGGCGAAACTCCCGCAGGCGAACTCGAAGGCAACGTCGATTTCAAAGACGTAAAGTTTTCTTACGACCCGAACGTTAAACTCATCGAAGATTTCAACCTTTCGGTCGGGAAGGGCGAAAAGGTCGCGATAGTCGGACCTACCGGATGCGGCAAGACGACGCTTATAAACCTTATAATGAGGTTCTACGACGTTATAGGCGGCGAAATCGACATGGACGGCAAGCCGAGTAAACTCCTCGAGCGCAGAAGTTTAAGAAAGAACATCGGCATGGTGTTGCAGGAAACCTGGGTGAGAAAGGCAAGCGTTAAAGAAAACGTGGCGATCGGTAAACCCGATGCGACGCAAGCCGAAATCGAAGAGGCGTGCAAAAGGGCGCATTGCCACGGGTTTATATCCCGTCTGCCGCAGGGATACGATACGGTGATAGGCGAAGAGGGCTTGTCGCAGGGGCAGAAACAACTTATTTCCATAGCGAGGGTGATGCTTTGTCTGCCGCCCGTGCTCATACTCGACGAGGCGACGTCCAACATAGACACCCGCACCGAAATGAAAATTCAGCAGGCGTTTTACGAACTCACCGCGGGCAAAACTTCGTTTATGGTCGCGCACAGACTTTCGACGATACGTTCCGCCGACCTGATACTGGTTATGAAAAACGGAAACGTAATAGAACACGGCAAACATTCGGAACTGCTCGAAAAAAAGGGGTTCTATTACGAACTCTATAACAGTCAGTTTGAAAAATAATCGCGAAATTTTCAAAAGTCGCTTGAAAATGCCCGAAAAAGCGTATACAATATTTATATAAGAATATAAGGAGACAGAGATATGTTGACAGACGAAAAAAATCCCGTAACCGAAGAAGAGGACGACGAAGTTATAGTATTGCAGGGACCCGACGGCGAAGAGGTTGAATTTGAAGAAATCGCCGACATTACGCTCGGCGAGCATTTTTACGTCATACTGCAACCCGTCGAACGCCCCGAGGATATGGGGCAGGACGAGGCCGTGGTGTTCGAGGTCGTTTCGGGCGAAGAAAACGACGAATTCGTCGTGGTCGACGACGATGATATTATCGACGAAGTATTCACCGAATACAATCGTTTGTTTGAAGAACAACAGGGTAACTGATTATCGTTGAGAGCGTCGGATTTTTGCCGTTTGTGAAAATATAAAAACTTTGCGAAAATCCGTTGACATACGATTTCGATTGTGCTATCATACCTATGATAAATCTTTAAGGCGATACAGAGATATCGGCAAGATCGGCGAATTTACACTAAAATTGACTGACGCGTCTTGCCATAAACAGGCATGACGCGTTTTTTCGTACAGCCGTAAAGATTTTTCAAAAGAAAATATTTTTCAGGAGAAAGAAAAATGCAACTTACTTACGGCATCAAAGACAGACCTAAGTTCGGCAAGAACCTCGTGTTCGCGTTCCAGCAGATGATCGCCATTATGGCGGCGACGTTGCTCGTTCCCATTCTCGTAACCGCCGCAGGGCTTAAATGCGACCCCGCAGCGGCGCTGTTCGGCGCAGGCGCGGGAACTATCGTATACTTATTGTTTACGAGATTCAAGAGCCCCGTATTCCTCGGTTCTTCGTTTACGTTCCTCGGCGCGCTCTGCGCGGCTGCCACAAATAACTATGGCTACTGGGGTCTCATTATCGGCGTTGCGTTCGCGGGTCTTGTTTACGCGGTAATCGCGATAGTCATCAAACTCGTAGGCGCGGGCTGGATAAAGAAACTTCTTCCGCACGTCATAATCGGACCTATCCTCGCTATAATCGGTCTTTCCCTTTCGGGAACGGCAGGCAGCTGGATGATGACCAACGGCGGAGCGAATTACAGCCTCTGGTACATCCTCGTAGGTCTGTTCACTTTCGTTATAATCGTACTCGCATCGGTCAAAGGCAAGGGTATGGCGAAACTCATTCCGTTCATCATCGGTATAGGCTCGGGCTTGTTGCTCGCGATACTGATAACCGCGTTCGGATATATCAACGACAGCTCGTTCTGCATGGAAATGAGAATAGTGGACTTCACCCCCATAAAGGAATGTTTCAGCCCCGTAAGATTCCAGAGTTTCTTCGATTACCCGAAATTCACGATTATCGAGGCTATCCGCACCAACGGAACTTACGCCAAGGTAGACGGCGCGATGATAGGTAACCTCGCGGTACTCTTCGTTCCCATCGCGGTCGTAGAACTCGCACAGCACATTTCCGACCACGAAAACCTTTCAAACATAGTCGAAAAAGACCTTCTCGAAAACCCCGGTCTTCATAACACGCT
>USHO01000058.1 GCA_900554485.1 uncultured Eubacteriales bacterium | reverse complement strand
CGTGCGCCGCGACGTTGCAGTCGCCTGCGCCGTTGCAACGGAAATACCCGGTCGCCTCGCCGAAAGTTACGCCTTTAAGCGTAGTCGCCGCGTTAAATCCGCCGGTCGTCAGTTCGTGGACTGTCTTTTCGGAAATTTTGCCCTCTATCGCCGAAACGGCGTTGCCGTTTTTATCGTACCAGCCGACTTTATGAGTTCCGCCCGTATGCGAGGCGACGTCACAGCCTTCGTCGGTTCCGTCGCAATGTTTATATCCCATCATCTCGCCGACGTGCATATCGCCTAGCATTTCGTCGAAGTCGATATTGCTTTTAAGTTCTTTAAGCGTCTTGACGAAAAACCTTTCCAGCACCTTATCGCCGAAACTGCCGTCGAACGTCTTGTCGTTTCCGTCGATGTCGACCCACGTTCCGTCGTCGTTGCGCTTGTAACCGTAGACGTCGCCTATCGTTATCGTTCCGACCGCGGTCGAAATGACGTCCGAAACTTTGGCTTTGTCTTTGAATTCTTTAAGCAGAACCGAAAACACCTTGTCTGCGGCAAATCTCATCGCCGACAGATCGCTGCCGTCGTAATTCACCGTACCGTCGGCGTTCACCGAACAGTTGAAGAACGGCGCGGCGACTTCGCCGATCGTCGTATCTTCGCCGAGCGCGTCGATAAAGATATTTATGACGTTCTTTTCGCCGTTGAAGAATGGTTCGACGAGTTTGTCGAGCGTCACTTCGTAAAACTTTTTATATTTCGATACTCCCGATCCGCCCGCATCCGTCCAGGTGCCGTCGTCGTTTTCGGTCGCCGCCACGACGTAGCCGAGTTTAACGCCGTCCAGCAATCTTATGATCGTATTTTCGACTTTCTGCTTGTCGATCGTGTCCCCGCCGAAAGTCTTCGCGAATTCGTTTACCGAAAACATCAGAAATTCGCCGAACGCGCGATTGACTTCTTTACCTGCGTTACTTCCGCCGCTCCACAGATACCTGCCGCCGTCCTCCGACAATTCAACGTTCATCATTCCGCCGAACGCCTCGCCGAAAGTCAGTCCGCCGCATCGGTCGGTTATCGTCCGCACCAATCTCTTGCGGAAATCGTTTACGGTCATCTCTTTATTGCCGCCGAACAGTTCGCCGACGGACATATCCGCCATGCGGGAGAAGAATTCCGTTTTAAGTTCCTTTTCGCCTTTAAGCCATTTGCCCGTAGCGTCGTCTTTGGCGTAACCCATGGTTTCGAGAAAGTCTCCTACGGACATATCCCCGAAACACAGCGCGAGTCCCCTCGCCTTTTCCCATGCGTCGGATTCCGAAGTCAGAATGTTGTACGCACGGCGGAAATCGAGCGACGAAATCACGGCGAGAAGACCTTCGACTTTCTGCGTTTTTTCAGCGTCTTTATACCATCCTCCGTCGTAAGTATAGCCGAGCATTCCGCCTATGCTGATACTTCCGACAAGGTTTTCTATAACGAAATCGTACTTACCCGTCTCGTAATTTTTTCTGAGCAGGTCTCTTACCGACATCGACGAAAGCGATGCGTCTATACGGCTCGTGATTTTCTCGTCGTCGACGCCGAGAAGTTTGATCGCTTCGCCGACGGAAGTCGCGCCGAGTTCCGAAAGGCCGCCCTCGGCGAATTCGGTAGCCCAGTCCGTCTTGCCCGTAACGACGTTTATAAAAGAATCGAGTTCGGCGTTTCCGATAAGGTCGAGTCCTTTATAATATCCGTCTTTGACTTTATACCGATTTTCGGTTTCGTCGTATTCGTACAGCGCGGGTATGACGCCGCCGACTTTGACGTTACGAAGAATTTCGACGATTCCCGCCCCGCCGGTCACCGGGTCTTTTTTAAGCATATCCCCTACGGTATAGCGGCGAAGTTTAACCCTTTCCGCCTCGGTGAAAAGCGTGGACGACGGGATGAAACTCAGAACCGCCCCGAACGGAAGGTCGTCGATGAACTTCTGAAAACCGTCGCCGCTTAAAAGAGTGAAGACGGATACGTCTTTGAGTTCCTCGACGTATTTCGCGTTGCTGCCGTCGGTCGGAATAACGGGTTCGTTGCCGCCGCCGAGTTTGTTTATAAACCCTACGAGGTCAAAACCGTATCTCTCTTCGAGGTCGCGGAAAGTATAATTGGACGGATTGTTTTTGCCTTTCTGAATAAGCCCGAGCAGATCTTCGACCGAAAACTTATTGAGGTCGCCGAGTTCGTCTTTATACTTGTCGCCCGTCATGCCGCCGACCGTAACGTTGCCGTAGGCGTAATAAACCGCCGCGGTCATCGCGCCGAACGTCGCGGTTATGCCGATAATTATTCCAAGCAGAGCGCACACCACGCATTTGAAAATCTTTGTCATTTATCTCTCCGTCGGTCGCGGAAATCACCCCCGGGCTATCGGCGACCGCGCTTACGCGCATATAATAAATATTTATATACTAATTGTACAGTCATACCCCGCTTTTGTCAACGCTGAAATACGGATTTTATGCGAAAATCGGGCATTTGAGACAAAAAAATCGCCGAAATTTTACTTTCGGTTTACTTTTTGACGTAATTCGCCGTAATTTGTTTGCATTTATGCCCCGCCGTATATATAATATATATTAGTCGCATAATGCGAAGTTTTTACTTAATGGAGAAATCATGTACGATTTAATCGTCAATCCCCACGCCAGCAGAGGCAAGGCCAGAAAGAAGGCGGCGCGGGTTATTAAGATGCTCGAAGACAAAGGCGTCGAATTCACGGCGCACTTCACCACGCGCGAAAAAGAGGCTATAGAGATAGCGAAAAAACTTTCCGACGAGGGCGCGACCGATATAATCGCGCTCGGCGGAGACGGAACGGTAAACGAAGTCCTTAACGGCATAAACCCCGAAACGGTAAGGCTGGGCATCATCCCTTCCGGCACCGGCAACGATTTCATCGCCGCGGCGAAAATTCCCGCCGACGAAAAAGAGGCGTTGGATCTGATTTTAAGCGGAGAAGCGAAAGAGACGGACTATATGGTCTGCGGCGGAGTGCGCGGTATAAACGTAATCGGCACGGGGATAGACGTAGACGTACTTAAACGCTGCAAAAGGGCGAAAATATTCAAAGGCAAACTGCAATATCTTATCGCGCTTATATCCAGCCTCATACACTTCAGATTCTATAAATTCCGTATCGTAAGAGGTGAAACGAGCGAGGAACGCGAGGCTCTTATAGCCTGCGTCGGCAACGGTTTCAGAATCGGCGGCGGAATAAAAATGTGCCCCAAAGCCGTGATAGACGACGGCTCGCTCGACTTCGTTATAGCGGGCAAACTCAAAAAAAGCCGCATCCCTCACGCCTTTATAAAACTTATGCAGGGTAAAATTCTCGAACAGGATTTTACCACCATGGAAAGCGTGGATCACGTCAGAATCGAATTCGACGAACCCGTCACGATACAGATAGACGGCGAGTTGTACGACGACATCGACTTCGATCTGTCACTTGTCAGAAACGGTATCAGAGTTTACCGCCCGTAAAAACAGGGCGATCAAGGAGAATATATGAAACAGCGAAACTTTCCGATAAGCGCGAAACGCGAAACGAAAAGTCTTGTACCGGCATATGCGTACGGCTTTCTGTCTGCGGCGGCATTCGTTGCTCTTCCGTTTTTACCGCTTATAAAACTCATCGTAAAAAGCGGCGCGATGCGGAATTACAGCCTGCTGACGATTCTGACGTCGACGCTTAAAACGATCGGCAACGCAAGCGATCCCAAGGCTTATCTTCTTATTCTGAATACGGCTTTCCCGTTGATATTCCTTGCGGCGGCGGCAATATCCGCAATAAAAATCGTGGCGTGGCTCGCTAAAATCCGCAACGGACATATCGGCGCAATCGACATGACGTCTTCTTATTTTGCCGTTCTCGCCGCGCTGGTCGGATACACCGTTTATTCGCTGTTCTTCAATTCGCTGATATTCACGTTCGACGAAGTCGGCAAAGAGATAGGTTCTTACGTCTCCGAATTATCTGTGACGCTTTACGGCAAATATTATATTCTGTACGGCGGCATATCCGCCGTCGGCATAATACTTTCGGCGGCGGGCAACCTGTGTTCGTCCCTGCTCCGCCCGTCTTTCGGAACGTGGTTTTACCGATTACTGCGTTTCGTCGGTTCTGCCGGGTTACTCGCGATCGTCTGTCTGTTGCCCGTAATGAAAGTGTCGTATTCCGAAAGCGGCGCCGCAACGTTCAGATTTTTCGCTGCGACGGGGTCGTCCGCCTACATCGTCGACGAAAACGGAATTTCGTGCGACTACACATACATATCGCATGTATGCGAAGTATTCGCCAACGCCTTTACGGGCAACGGCAACGACATAACCCCGACGCTCTTGCTGTCGCTGTTCGTATACCTTTTACCTTCGGCATTGCTGGCGATATCGTCGTCCGTAACCATCCGATCTCTCGGAAAACTCGTTCAGCCAGAGGGCGATCGCCTTTGCGAATATATCCGTACCGACGGCGACGAAATGACGTCTGCGGCTTACGACAGATTTATAAAACCCAAAAAACTCGGCTATACCGCGGCGGTGTTTTTCCTTATAAGCGCAGCCGTCACGGCGGCGCTGCATTTCGGGTTCGCTCCGCTTGCAAAATCGTTAAAAATAACCTCGTATAGCACGGTTACGTTATATTTCGCGCCGTACCTCGCGGCGGCGTTGACCGCTTTCGGCATAATACTTATAGTCTACGCGGCGGTATTCAACGGACGCATAAACGCAAAGGCGAAAGCCGCGACCGTGAAAGCCCTCGAAGAAAAATCCGCAGACGAAGTTGCGCCCGCGACAGCCGACGCGCAGCCGTCTGACGAAAACGAAACGACAAAAGAAGAAACCGCCCCTGCCGGAACGGCAACCGAGCCGATTGAAGAAACGTCTTCGGATACGATAACCTGCGAGACGTCCGTAAAACCGGAAACGCCGACCGAAGAGACGGTCGACGATACCGCGTCTCAAGCGCAAACAATCGCAGACGAGAACGAAACGGAAACTCCCGCGGAAACCGAAACAGCCGCAGAGAAAAACGAAAACGAAGACGCCGACGACACAGACGAATACGCCCGCGTCGCGGCTGAATATACGGCGTTCATAGACGAAAGCAACGAAGAACTGCGTAAATTCTACAAACGGCTGAAAACGCTGAAAGCCGCCGCCGAAGACGAAACGCTCGGCATTGCCGAAAAGACATGCAAATCCGCGGAGTACGAACGTGCGCTCTACCGCAAGAGAAGTTACGCATATGAAAGCGGACTTATAATAAAAGGATACAAAGCGAAACTCGCCGAACTCGATGCGAGTAAAGAATAATCGTCGGTGACGACGAACGGAATCCCTGGACGGATGCCAGACAAGCATAAAACAAACCATGGTCTGACGACGTTTCGGCAAGGTTTGTTTTATTCTTGTCCGACATAAAAAAATACGGCTCGACCGAGCCGCATTTTTTATAACTCTTTTCTGTCGAGCAACGCGCGGGAAATCGTAACTTCGTCGGCGTATTCGAGTTCACCGCCGATCGGTATGCCGTGCGCCAGTCTAGTGACCTTTATCCCCAGCGGCTTTATAAGCGACGAAATATACATCGCCGTCGCCTCGCCCTCGACGTCGGGATTGGTCGCCATTATGACTTCTTTGACGCCGCCGTCGGAAATGCGCGCCAGCAATTCCTTTATGCGTATATCGTCGGGAGTCACGCCCTCCATCGGGCTTATGGTGCCGTGCAGAACGTGATACACGCCTTTGAATTCGTGCGCCTTTTCCATCGCCATTACGTCTTTGGGTTCTTTAACCACGCAGATGACCGAATGATCGCGCGTCGAGCATACGTCGCACACTTCTTTATCGGTGAAGTTGCCGCAAATTTTGCAATAACGCACGTTCTTTTTCGCATTGATGACAGCCTCGGCGAATTCCGCAGCCTCGTCTTCGGTCATGTTTATGATTTTATACGCATACCGTAACGCGGTCTTGGTCCCTACGCCGGGCAGTCTGGCGAACTGATTGACCAGTTTGCCTATGGGTTCTATAAACGCCGCCATCAGAACATTCCGCCAGCGCCGCCGAATGCGCCCATCTTTTCGTCGTGCATTTCGTCTGCAGCCGAATACGCGTTGTTAAGCGCAGCCATTATGAGGTCTTCGAGCATTTCTATGTCTTCGGTGTCGACGACTTCGGGATCGATGTTTATCGCCGAAACGACCTTCTTGCCGTTG
Source organism: uncultured Eubacteriales bacterium (assembly GCA_900554485.1). Classification (GTDB taxonomy): domain Bacteria; phylum Bacillota; class Clostridia; order Christensenellales; family Borkfalkiaceae; genus UBA10281. The sequence goes on along the minus strand of USHO01000058.1, from coordinate 597 downwards.
ACGGTAACTTTGACCTTACCGCCCGCGCTCTCGCCGACGATTTCCGCCTCTTCGAGTTCTTCCTGCGCCTTAGCCATCTGTTCCTGCATCTTCTGCGCCTGTTTCATAAGTTGCTGCATCTGATTTCCGCCGCCGAAACCGCCGAAACCACCCTTGTATCCTGCCATATTTTAACTCCTTTTAATCTTTTATTTTAACGTCCGACACGCCCGTATTGCGTTTAATGGCGGCGACGCCCTCTTCAAAATCGTCTTTTTTGTCGTCTTTCGCAAGCACGACTTTGACGTTGTAATTGCCGACGGAACGCACCGTAGCCGTAAGCGTCTGCAAATTCTGTTCTTTTATAACCGCGTTATACCCCGGTTCGTCGTTGGCGGCGATAACCAGAGTATTGCCGCTCAGACTCGCCGTCATATCCTGACATGCGACCCAGAGGACTATGTTCCTGTCCGCGTGAAGTTTTCTGACGACCGTCCCCCATATTTTGCCTGCGCTCATGTTCCCTGCCGGCGGAGCGGAAGTCGTCGTTTCGTCTTCAATTTCGGTCACGACGGGTTTTTCCCGTTTCTCCCCGACGGTCGGTTTCGGCGCGGCGGG
>USHO01000057.1 GCA_900554485.1 uncultured Eubacteriales bacterium | reverse complement strand
AAAATAGCGGCGTTTTGGCAAGGTTCGTTTTATTCTTGGCTGGCATGCCGATCAAGAGAATACGACACGGTATCAACCTGTATTCCGGACAGGGGAAACCGCAGTTTTACATTAAATGTACGATCTAAAACGTAAAACCGAATTTTTCAAGGTCGACGATGCCGTCGTTGACCTCTATTCCGTCGGCACGGAGCATTTCAGTCTGCATATTGGCGCCTCCGAAAGCAAAAGCTTTCGATACCGCGCCGAACCTGTTCACGACGCGATAACACGGTATTCCGTCGGGATCGGGATTGCCGTGCAATGCATACCCGACCACTCTGGAAGAATGCGGCTTGCCGAGTGTCTTCGCTATATCGCCGTAAGTCGTAACTTTGCCCCTCGGCACTTTTTTAACGAGTTCGTACACGTCGTCGAAAAACGACATAAAAATTTTCTCCTTTTCACCCTAAAAATCGTTGCAAAAAAATAATCGATATGCTATACTATCTTAGCGTTTTGATTTTAACATATTTTGTTTATGAAGTCAAACGTAATAAAAAAGGTGCTACTGTGGCTCAGTCGGTAGAGCAGCTGATTCGTAATCAGCAGGTCGCCGGTTCAAGTCCGGCCAGTAGCTCCATATTCAACTCAGTTAAACCTTTCCGGCTTGACTGAGTTCTTTTTTTGTTTGACGTTTACCGTTATTATCGGGATAAAGACGACGACATAATCGTTTTGCAGGATACCGAAAACGTGTTCAACACCCTTTTACAATTCAAAAATTACACTAAAAATACGCCGTATTCCGACGTATTGTTTGAACTCGATATTAAAAAATTATTCGTGCAGATTCTTTTATGCTCCGAAAAAGTCGGAACGGGCAACACATACAATCTGTACGTCAATAAAGCCCTCAGATATATAAAACAAAACTTTAATCGCGACATATCAACCGACGACGTGGCGGCGTATTTAGGAATTTCGGCAGTATATTTTCAAAAGATATTCCATTCCGCCACGGACGAAAAATTCAACAGATATCTTAATAAACAGCGAATAAATTACGCCGTCAACCTGTTGCAGAATACGAATTATTCGCTTAAAAAAATCGCGGCGATGGTGGGCTATAACAGTTTACAGAACTTTATCGGGAACTTCAAACGCATTATGCAAACTTCGCCGTCCGAATACAAAAACGGAGTTTTCGACGGTTTCAAAACGAGCAACGACAGTTATATAAACGAAATCTACCGCGAAACCGTATTCAAATCTCAATAGTGGCCGGTCAAGAATTAGAAGAGCCCGGTTAAACTTCCAAGTTCAGCCGAGTCCTTTTTCGTGTATAAAACAAGGCGGTCGGGCATCTGCCCGACCGCCTTGTTTTATTTCGTAAAGTTCGTATCTACGAATTCGCAGAAATCGACGTATTTCATCGGCTTTGCGAAATAATATCCCTGAATGACGTCGCACCCGAAACCTTCGAGCATTATCATGTCGTCGCGGGTTTCCACGCCTTCCTGCGTGACTTTCGCGCCGAGTTTTTTCAGCATGCCGATAACGCTTTTGAGAAGTGTCTTGTCCCTATCGTCCGAAATGCCCTTGCCGAGGAAGAATTTATCGAGTTTGATCTCGTCCATTTCGATAGTTTTGAGAATGTTATAAGACGAATACCCCGTACCGAAGTCGTCTATCGAACATAAAAGTCCGTTTTCGTGAAGTTTCGAAACGATGTCTCTAAGAAATTCATAATTTTCATAGGCAAAACTCTCGGTGAATTCAAGAGTAATAAACCCGTCTTTTATATTGAACTTCTTCTTTATTCTGATATAGTAATCGACGAAGTCGGGCTGAATGGCGGTTACTCTGGATACGTTTACCGAAACGGGATAGCATATCTTTCTTTCGGCTATCCTGCCGGCGATATTCTCGCACGCCTTAAAGAAGACGAACCTGTCGAGTTTGGATATGAACCCGTCTTCTTCAAAAACCGACAGGAACTCGTTAGGACCTCTGTACTTGCCGATTTTCGGATCGTACCATCTGATGAGGATTTCCGCGCCGTCCATATTCTTTGCCCTTAAATTATACTTGGGCTGATAAAACAGGTGGAATTCGTTGCCCGCCAGCGCGCTTTCCATACGGCTTTCGATTTCGGCTTTTCTGACGTAATTTTCGCGTAATATGTCCTCATAAAAAGTTATGCTGAACGCCCCGACGGTTACCGCGGCGGCTTTTTTGACCATGCGCAGTTTATCGAGCATAGACGCGACGGACTGTCTGACGCCCTTTTCGACCTCATATACGGCGAATGCTACGTTGACCCTGTAATCGTCCCCCAAGCCGTCGAACGAACGAAGTCTTAAATACGCGCCGTTAAGTCTCTCGGTAAACGCCTGACGGTCGCGGTAGTGCAGGAATAGATAGAACTCTCCGTCGCCCGCGTAAGCGAAAGTTTCCTCGGCAAACAAACCTCTGCGAACGGCTGACGAACAATATTTGGCAAGTTCTTCGCCGGCATTGTCGCCGTATTTTTCGTTGACGTAGCCGAAGTTATTGATTTTAAGCGATACGATTGCGAAATTCGCCCCGCCGTGACGTTTCATTATACCTTCGACGTCTTTTTCAAATTTTCCGGTAGTCGGGCAATTCAGCGCGGCGTTATAAGATTCCGACATATATTCGCGGCGTTTCGATGCGGATATATTGATAAACGTAGCGGCGACCGCCACGACCATACACACGGCAAGCCCCGAAAGCGCGCTCAGTACGCTGCTCATCATCGCGCTGCTTTCGCCGCATATTTTATCCGCCGAATACACGCATGCGAGCGACATGTTGCCGTTTTCGCTGCCGAAAGAATTTATCGTAAGAACGTAATACTTTGAATTTTTCGAAAACACAAACGACGAATTTTTACCACCCGTCAACGCATCGACGGCGGATTGCAATTTCGCCCCGTCGGAAAAAATCGTCGCGAAGATACCGCTTTGCACGGATTCGTTGCCGATAGTAAACGTATCGGTGTTTTCGTCGCGATCGACGATTTTACCGTCGTGTTTTATAAGCAGAGAAAATTCGGCGAGCGCGACGCTGTTTATCTTTTCGCCGTCGTCGCCTGTCTTATAATTTTCGATCGAAACCGCCGCACGCTCGAAAACAAGCACTATACCGTCGAGCTCGGTCGAGTTTTCAACGTTTTCGGCAATCGCGATCGACATTTTGGTATTATCGTACTGAAACGCCCTTGATATTGTGCCGACGGCGTTCACAGATTCGCGTATTTCGGCGTAAGACGATAACGCGCTGCCGTTCCAGTCGGTTATCGCATCGCCTTTATAGTACCCTATATCGACAAGGTATTCGTTTCGCCATTCCGCAAGAAAGGCGTCTTTTACCTGCGATACCGTCGCCCCGCCTTCGGTCGCAGACAATTTATCCGCAAGGAACTTCGTCTCGCGTTTGAGATCGTCGCACTGCGCGGCGATATAACGCGATTGTTCGAGCGCGTAAAATTCTGCCTGATCGGAAATTCTCTTATTGAGCGAATTTCTGTAATCCGATACCAACGCGGTGATATGTACGAAAAAGAATACGCATATTACGGTCGCTATCGCCATCAGAATTTCGCCGATATATTTTGAAAAGAATTTTTTCATTCGCCGTCGCGTCTCCTTTTTTCGTCTTCCTGTTTAAGCCGTTCCACTTCTTCGTTTATACGCCGCCTGATTTCGGCGTCTTTTTCGTTTTCCGCTTTATCGTCGTCGCGCAGAGCGTGTACGATTTCCGGTATATAAACGAATGCGCATGCGCCGATGAACGTCGCCGCGATAAGTATAAGACCTATCGGAGAGGCAAACACCCGCCCGAAAAACGTGAATACGGGCAAATTTTTTACATAGACCGCAACCACGGCGTCTTCCGTGACGACAAGCCTGTCTGCGGCGGGGTTAGCGTCGCCTTTCGTAACGTATCCGTTTTCTTCGACAACGGTTATTCTGTGCGTGACAAGATTGCCGTATACGGGCGAGGTTTCGTCTTTGCACATATATGTCACAACCGTACCGACACCGAGGTTTTTACCGTCGGACTTTCTGACGAGTATATAACTTTTTGCGGGAATAGCCGTCTCCATACTGCCCGTTTCCACCCGCATTACGGCATAGCCGAAGATAAAAGTCGGAGAATTGCTCTTTTTATTGACGAGCGCGGTAATCACCGCCGCGATTATCAGCGCGGCGATTATGACGAGCGACGCCCACGTTATTATTTTTTTTAATAAAGCAAATCCTTTTTTCATCCGATACCCGCGCAAAACTTCAACGGTTTATTCTTCGTGTTCCTGTTCGTCGCGGATAAAGTCCGCGCTGTCGTCGACGCCGTATTTTGACGGCTCCGAATAATCCCTGCCCGGTCTGACGATCTTCTCTATCTTTTCGGCGGTACGCAACGCGCTTTCGGAAACCTCTTCGGTTCCGACGGATTGCGGCGTCGCGGGTATTCCGCTCAATATCGTCTCTCCCTCGGCGACGGAAATTTTCTCCGCGGTCGCGGCGGCAACCTCGCCGAAATCGCTGCGTCTGACGCCGAAAGACGGCAGTTCGTCGAAGACAAACCCCGCAGGCGGTTTTCTTGTCGTAACCGTATTGCGTATCCAGCCCTTCGACACCATTTCCTCAAACGGAACGGCGGCATAATCTTCGGCTTTTATCTCTGCGGGCGGAGTCTTCCTCGGTCTGAGACCGTTTTCGTCCGCAATCATATTTATGAGTTCGACGGCGTACTTCACGCCCCTGTCGCTCTTTATCCTAATTTTCGACGGAGTATCCGCAAGTCGTCTGACGTCGGACACGTCCTCGATGCCGAATTTTTTATCGGGCAAAGCAGGATTCAATGCCAGATAGACTTTAAGCGATTTTTCGTTTACTGATATTCGGGTCAGAATTTTTCTGCCCGCATTGAAAGTCGCAAACCTGCGGCTTATACGCATTCTGACTTTATCGTAAGAAAGCAACGCATTCGCGACTGCGGCAAAACGCGCTTTGTTTTTCTCGTCAGCCATACGGATTCTTGCGTCGAACGAAGTCGTTTTTCTGACGTACGCGGTTTCTTTTTCGGTTTCGTCCGCCGCGAGCGCGACGGCAAGCGCGAATGCGATTTTATCGTCGTCGTCGATTTCGTCGGTTACGGTCTCGGCAAAATCTTCGTTTATCGCCCCGTGCGAAAAATCTTTTACGACCGAATAATTCGGGCGGACGAAAGAGGTGTTTTCCTCTTCGCCGTAACCGTCTTCGGCGTGACGGCGGAAAGCGATATATTGAGCCGTCGACCACTCGTAAATTTCTTTAAGGTGTTCGTCGGAAACGTCTTTAAGCGTTTCGCTTACGGTTATACCGTACCCGGCGTCGTCGTAACTCTCTATGAATTCCCACAGCGCGAGACATTCGCGGAAATATTTGTTTTTGATAATCGCGTTCGTTCGCATTATCGGCGGACGGACGAAATTTCTGTCCATCGATTTGCAGAACGACGAATTGACGTAGCCTGTGACTATATCGTTAAGTCTCTCTACCCTTTTCCATACGCCGGTATCGAAGACGGTGTTTTTCACGTCCGCGCCGTCGCTGCGTTTAGCGTATTCGATTACAAGTTTTATTCTGCCCTTACCGTCGCCGTCGGTAAAGTTGTTTTCAAATTCGAGCGTCTCGGTCTCTTCGTCGACGCCTTTCGTCTTAGCCACGTTATAGCGGCGGCTGACGAACATATACAATCTGTTTACGAGCGTGTTGAGAAACTTATTTTCATACGTCATGAGCGAATCTTCGCGGAAGACGTTAAGCATCTTCATAGGCGTGACTTCGCCGTTGTCGTTCATGCGGATCATGTCCGTATGTCTGCCGAGATGAGTTATAGACCTGCCCGAAATTTTCTTTGTAAGTTCTATCGGCAGAACCTCTTCGGTTTCGGCGATATAGTGCCTCGGATTACGGATAAGCGCGTCGATCGAATTAAGACAGTCTTCTATAGCCTTAACCCATATTTCGTCGATAGACCGCAACATGTATTTTTTCGACAGTCTGACCGAACCTTCGCCCTCGCTTATAGCCGTAAGAGCGTTCGCCCAGACGTTTTCGGCAGACAAAAGGTCATTGACCTTTTTAAGCGTCTCGTCGTAATCGTTTACGCGGGCGGCATTGACGCGATTTTCGTTATGATTTTCGGACTTTACTTCGCCGATTTCGGGTGCGGGCTTAACGTCTTTACGGACTACCCTTATAAGTCCCCTCGCGACGAGGTTGTCGAACGAATCGTGTTTGAAATGTTCGGCAAGAACGGGAAGTTGTTCGTCGGTTCTCTTTTTTAATCCCAGATTTTCGGCGGCTGTTCCGATAAGCCTTAAAGCATGACGTTTCGCGCCTTCGCTGCGGATATAAAGCAACGTCGGAGTAGTCGCGCGACTCTTTACGTTTGCGGCGTTTTTCGCCTTATATCTGCCGTTTTCGACCGTTTCGGGGTCGAGCGCAAGGTAAACGCGCAACGATTTTCCGACTATGGTTATATATGCAATGCGACTTCTGCCCGCCGAAAACGTAACGCCCGACCAGACCGTTCTGGCGCGAACTTTTTCAAACGACAAAAGCGCGGTGGCTATATCGGCGTAATATTCTTTGACGTTCTGATCGGATAAAAGAAGTTTAGCCGTAAAGGAGCGATCGAATTTAAGTTTAAGCGTCCAATCGGAAAAAGCGGCGGAAGTCTTTTCTTCCGTCGCGGCAGTTTTTCCGCTTAAACGTTCTTTGATGTTTAACATTTTCGCTCCTGTAAAATATAATCGTAATTACCTTACGGAAATTCACCCTGCCGGGAGTAGGCTCTCCCGATGAAACGGGAGAGGTGGCACGCGCAGCG
>USHO01000056.1 GCA_900554485.1 uncultured Eubacteriales bacterium | reverse complement strand
ACATCCCCGTCGGGCGCGCTGGCGTAGGCGAGGACGTGGCGAAAGCGATTGTGTATTTAGCCGGGAACGGCGGATTTGTCACCGGCGAAGTGCTTAACGTCAACGGCGGAGAAATCATCTGATATATGTTGTAAAAAGAAATACGAACCACGGTCTTGCGTCGCGTTTTGCCGATAACTGCGGTTCGTATTGTTTATTGACTTAACCGTTTTCAGCCGTATATAAAAGACTTACGATAAACGAACTTACATTAGGTGCGGGGGATACGGCGCGACGGTCGACGGGGAATATTTATGAGCGATATTTATTTTGTGGAGTTAATAAACGCGGAACCGTATAAGCAATATAATCTTACTGACAATATGCCCGGAATGGCTGTGGAAGAAAACGGAGAGATCATAACCGTAATATTTTTTAATCCGTATAATTGCGGCAAAGGTGTGTTTGCAGACGTGCGTAAAAACGACCTTCGGAGAGTCGAAGAGGAGTTCCCGGAACAGTTAAAACCGGAAATAATGGGAAAACTGGAACAAGTAAGGGCGCGAGCGGACAAAAAAATAGAAAGACCGCCTTTTGCCGAGTGTGATCGGGTCGAACTTATAGTCGAAAAGAAAAAGTACGCAGAACTGGGTATACATAAAGGCGACGTCGGTATCGTTTGCTTTGATGAGGCTGTCGACGACAGTATGGAAGTGGCGTTTCCGACTTTTGACGAAAACGGGGAAGAACGCGGCGACGTAAGTTTTGCCGTAAAGATAAAAGATCTGAAGTTGGTACTCAGGCGCGGAGAAAGCGAACCGAAAGATATATAAAACGCTTGACGCGGCAAAATTAAGAGTATATAATGAATCCGTAAAAATTAAATTCTTTGGGGCGGGGTGAAATTCCCCACCGGCAGTACAGTCTGCGAAGGTCGTAATTTATTTTGCGACCCCGAATCGGTGAAATTCCGATACCGACGGTAAAGCGCGAAAGGGATTATTCCCGTTCGTCGGAGTCCGGATGATAAAAGAGAAATATCGCATATTTTGCGCCCCGATTTTATATCGGGGCGTTTTTTACGCAATAATTCTCCCGAAGTGAAAGGAGTATTATGAAAAAGCAAAATTTGTTCGACGCAAAAACTTTGGCTACCGTCGCGGTGTTTGCCGCGCTTGCGTTTGCGGTGGGGTTGATAGAATTTCCGATATTTCCGATGACGCCGTATTTCAAACTCGATTTCTCGTTCGCCGTACTTCTGATTGCCGCTTTCTGTATGGGACCGATAGCAGGCGAAACAGCCGTCGCCCTGTCGATTGCGTTGCACCTGTTCGTGTCGTCGTCCGGCGGGGCGGGAGAGTTGAGTAATTTTTTACTCGCTCAGGTTTTCGTCGTGTTTCCGTCGATCGTTTATTCCGTAAGGCGTAAATTTTCTACCGTGGCGATAGTTATGCCTGCGGCGTCCGTTCTTACCTCGTTGCTTGCGCTTGTTACGAACCGCTACCTGATTTTTCCTATATATATGGGCGGCGGCGCGGCTGCCGAATTCAATAAGGTATGGGGTTTCGCGCTGGCGTTCAACCTGATCAAATGCGCCGCCAATACCGTTATTACTCTGCTTTTATATAAAAGGCTAAGCGTTTTACTTCACAAATACGTTCTGAAAGAGTATAATCGTCGTATGGAATACATCAGCAAGTCTGCAAAAGACACGATAAAAATCGCCGAAAAGTTCGGCAAGACGTTAAAACCCGGCGACGTCGTTTTGCTCGACGGCGAAATGGGCGCGGGCAAGACGGTTTTTGCAAAGGGCGTTGCGTTGAGTCTCGGTATCAAAGACGAGATAACCAGTCCGACTTACGCGTATATGAACGACTACGGCGGCAAACTCTATCATTACGACTGCTATCGGTTGTCTTCGGGCGAGGACGCCGAGGCCTTGGGTCTTACGGACTATTTTTACGGTAACGGCGTGTGCCTCATCGAGTGGAGCGAAAATATAAAAGACGTTCTGCCGGATAATTGCAAGCGCGTAAAGATAGAAAAACTCGACGACGATAAAAGGAGAATTACTCTTTTATGAATTATCTTGCAATCGACACAAGCGGCAGATACCTGACCGTAATTGCGTCTGCCGACGGAAAGAGATCGGTACGTTTTCTGCCCGACTGCGCGCTTTCTCATTCGGTCGCGCTTATGGGCGAAATCGAAAACGCGTTGAACGACGTCCGCATCGAGGCGAAAGACGTCGACGTGTTCGCATGTTCGGTCGGCGCGGGTTCGTTTACCGGGATAAGAATAGGCGTGTCGACGATAAAGGCGTTCGCTTACGCGTTTCATAAAAAAGTTCTCGGCGTAACAACTTTCGACTCGTTGGCGTATAGTATAGAGAACCGAGTAAAAAAACTTACGCTCGTTTCCGCTAGGCATTCCAATTACTACGTCTGCGGTTATGACGAAGACGGAAAAATCTCGCTGCCGCCCAAATTTATGACGGCTGACGAGATACGCGCGATAAAAGACGGGTATACGCTTGTCGCAGACGAAGAAAACGATAATCTCGGCGCGGTAATCGCCGATATGAAAATCGGTTTTCTGCGCGCGGTGGAAGACAAACTTCCGCTTGCCGGATACGACGGCGAAACGCTTGTTCCGTTGTACGTCAAGAAAAGTCAGGCGGAGGAAGAGGCGTGATTTACCGCGAATGGCAACTTAAAGACGTCGGCGAAGTCGTCGAACTCGAAAAGAAATGCTTTTCCGATCCGTGGAACGCCGATATGGTGTTGTCTTCGTTCAATCTGCCGCAATTCGTAGGTTTCGTTGCCGAAGACGGCGGGAAAGTCGTCGGATACGTCGGAGCGACCGCAGTGTTTACCGATTGCGACGTCCTGCTTGTCGCCGTGGCGGAGAAATACCGCAGGCAAGGCATTGCGAAGGGATTGTTCGGTAAATTGTTCGACGCGCTGGTATCGGACGGGGGCGAAAAGGTCTTTCTGGAGGTCCGCAGCAGAAATCGCGCGGCAAGGGAGTGTTACGAATCGCTCGGATTTTCGGAAATCGGCGTCCGTAATAATTATTACGGCGACGACGACGCGGTTATTATGGAGAAAGATTTATAAAGACGACGATTGCTGGTTTAAGCGCGATATGCGTCGGCAACGGCAGAACACTGCTTATGCTGCACGGTTACGGAGCGAATAAGGAAAGTTTTATCGGGCAGATAAGATTTTTTTCGCGGTATTTTAAGGTCGTTGCGGTCGATATGAGCGGTTTCGGAGGCAGCCCGCCGATGACTTACGCGTATTCGCTCGACGATTACGCCGCGGAAATAAAACGAGTCATAGACGAACTCGGCGACGATAAAATAATCGTTATGGCTCATTCTTTCGGCGCGAGGGTCGCGGTAAGACTTTTAAGAGACGAAAAAAGAATAGATAAATTGATTTTTACGGGAGCGGCGGGGTTAAAGCCGCGGAGAAGTGTGCGTTACGGGTTGAAACGCGCGCTTTTTTTGTTGCTTAAAAATTTTGTGCCGAAAGACAGACTGGTTTGTTTTTATTCTTCCGATTACAGAAGTCTGTCGCCGATCATGCGCGAAAGTTTCAAAAAAATCGTGGCGGATAACTTAGACGAAGAATACGCCGCGATAAAAATCCGCACGCTTTTGATTTTCGGCGAAAACGATAAAGAGACGCCGCTTTATATGGCGCGGCGGATGAATGCGCTTATGGAAAATTCCGAACTGACGGTTATTAAAAGGGCGGGGCATTTCGCATTCGTCGATAAGCCTGCCGAATTCAACGGCGCGGTGCTGTCGTTTCTGCTCGGCGGGGCGAATCGGACAACGTGAGACTTGTGCGGTAGGGGGCGATTATGGAAACAATATCTTTTGCGTCGGCGTTCGCGTTATGCATTATATTGACTTATAGCGCGTTTATCGGCAAATACAACGCCGTTTTTCAGCAGTGCGGTTACAGGATCGGAGAGTACGTCGCCTGCTTTAAGTCTTCGTTGATTCGGGAAACCCGTAAAGTCGCGTTCTGTTCGCTTTGTCTGTTCGTTTTTTCTTTCGCGACGCTTGCGATCGGAGTGACGTGGATTATTTCGGCGGTCAATCTTGCGTTTTTCGCATTTCTCTGTATGCTTTTTGCAAGGTATGAAAACATACGCGTAAAGGCAAAGTATACGTTCAGATTTTCGCGTATTACGATCGTCGGTTTTGCGTTTTACGGCGGAGTATGCGTCGCGGTCGCATGCGGGATATATTACGGGGGATGGGTTTTATGCGCGGCGTTTCCGTGCGTGGCCGCCGCATCGCTGTTGATTCCGTTTACTCCGATAGTAGGGAAAACGATCAACTTGCCTTACGACAAATACCGTTATGCCGTTTCGGTAAAAGCCGCGCGCGAAAAAATCGCGTCGGTAAAAGGACTGAAAGTCATAGCCGTTACAGGTAGTTGCGGTAAAACGACGGTGAAAAACTATATCGCCGACCTTCTTGCCGAAAAATATATTACGGTAAAAACGCCGGCATCATATAACACTCCGCTCGGTGTTGCGCTTGCCGCAAAGGAACTGACGTCCGATACGCATTTTTTTATCGTCGAGATGGGCGCAAGGAGAAAAGGCGATATAGCCGAACTGTGCGCGCTCGCTCCGCCGGACGTCGCTGTGATAACGGGCGTTACGTTGCAGCATGCCGAAACTTTCGGTACGCTGAGCGATATAACCGAAGAAAAGGGCAAAGTCGTCGCAGCGTTGAAACAAAACGGATTTGCGGTAATATCCGGCGAAACTTCGGGCAGCCGCAGGATATACGACGATTGCGATTGCGATAAAATTCTTGTCGGCGCAGGGGAAATTTGCGATGCGGTGATAAAGGATATAGCGTTTTCGTCGCACGGTTCGTCGTTTTCGCTTGTTTTCGGCAACGAGACCTTGAAAATAAACGCTCCGTTTTACGGTAGACATAACGTCGTCGATTTCTCGATCGCCGCCGTTACGGCGTTGAAACTCGGCGTCGACGCCCGTTCGATAGAGGAAAAGGCGAATAGCATACGCCCGCCGGATCACAGGTTTTCGGTGTTTGTCACGCCTGCGGGGGTGACGATCATAGACGACGGATACAACGCGAATATCGAGGGTATAAAAAGCGGAGCCGAAAGCCTTAAATACTTCGGCGGAAGAAAATTCGCGGTGTTTTCGGGAATAGCAGAGTGCGGTAAAGAGGGCGGGCATCTCAACGCCGAGGCGGGCAGAACGCTTTGGGAAAACTGCGACGAACTTATAGCCGTAGGCAGATATGCCGACGATATTCTGCGCCTTGCGAAAGGCAGAAAGGTCGCGACGCTCGACGACGCTCGCGAGATACTTAAAAACGAAGTCTCAAAGGGCGATACGGTCGCGTTTTTCAGCGACCTGCCAGACAGATATTGAGGAGGGATAAATGAAAAACATACTCGTATTTTTCGGCGGAAAGTCGTGCGAACACGACGTATCTACGCTTACGGGAGTGATGACCGCCAACTGCCTCGACGGGAAAGGTTACAATTCCGTACCCGTTTACATCGGCAGAGACGGCAGGTGGTACGGAGGTAAAGAACTCAAAAATCTCGGCGTATACGACGGAAAACACACTTTTGCCGAAGTTACGTTGCCGACTTGCGACGGATATTTGTACGAGATGAAAAAGGGGAAACTCAAACGTCGCGAAAAGATAGACTGCGCCGTCAACTGCCTGCACGGGCTGAACGGCGAAGACGGATCGCTTGCGGGGCTTATGCGACTTAAAAATATTCCGCTTGCGTCGCCGTCGATATTCGCATCCGCCGTAAGCATGGATAAATATTTTACGAAAATCGCGCTGGCGGGCATAAACGCGCCGTTTTTGCCTTACGTTAAGTTGAACAGAGAAAATTATTACAAGAATAAAGGCGTGGCGAAAAAACTGGCGGCGGGGCTGGGTATGCCGATTATAATAAAGCCCGCCAACCTCGGCAGCAGTATCGGTATCACCGTCGTGAAAACCCCGAGCGGATTTGAAAACGCCGTGGAACTGGCTTTCCGTTACGACGACAAAGTAATCGTCGAAAAGGCTCTTACCGATTTCAGAGAGATAAATTGCGCGTGTTATAAGGCGGGCGGAAAGTACATGGTTTCGCCGTGCGAAGAACCGATAACCAAAAACGACGTGCTTACTTTCGACGACAAATACGTCACTCCCGCCGAAAAACAATTTCCCGCGCGGTTGCCGGAAAGCGTGGCGGGCAGAATACGCGAACTTACGGCATACATATACAGAAAACTCGAATTCGACGGGATAATCCGCATAGATTATCTGCTTGACGGCGAAACCGTTTACGTCAACGAGATAAATTCCGTACCGGGGTCGCTTGCCTATTATCTGTTCGTTAAAGACGTGCGCGACTTCGGCGACGTTCTGCGCGACGTTATAGAGAACGCGATCGATAAATACCTGCGATACGAAAGCAACGAATTTTTCTACGACGGCGGAGTCCTCTCGCCCGAAAACGTCAAAAAGTGACCGATATATGCCGCCTGCGACCGATACGGTCGCAGGCGGCTTTAACGTTTATACGGCGGTTTTCATATAATGTATCGGGGTACTGAAGATGAAAGAAGTTTTTCCGCAGGCGGTCTGCGGGTTGATGTTCGTATTCGCGATGACTTCGCTCGGCAGCGCGGCTGCGTGTTTTCTCGGCGATCGGGCGATAAAAAACGGAATTTCGGTTATAAGCGGATTGTCCGCCGGCATTATGTTCGCGTCTTCGGTGTGGTCGCTGATTTTGCCCGCGTTGTCTTACGGAAACGCTTATACCGTCTCTGTCGGATTTCTGGCGGGAATAGTCGTGTTCGCGTTGTTTGCGGCGTTTCTCAAAGAGGACGAAAACGGCGGATATAAACGACTTTTTGCGGCGATAA
>USHO01000055.1 GCA_900554485.1 uncultured Eubacteriales bacterium | reverse complement strand
TAAGGACGGACCAAGCGCCGGCATTACGATAACCACGGCGGTAATATCGGCGTTTACAGGCAGAAAGGTGCGCGGCGACGTTGCGATGACGGGCGAAGTTACGCTGCGCGGCAAAGTTTTGCCGATAGGCGGACTTAAAGAAAAATCCCTTGCGGCGTTCCGTCTCGGGATAAGAAATATAATAATTCCGAAAGGAAACGTCAAAGACCTCGAAGAAATTCCCGAAAACATACGCGCCGAACTTACGTTCAACCCCGTAGAAAACATGAATGAGGTATGCGCGATCGCGCTTAAAGATGCAGATAACTGATCCGACGTTCATCACGTCTGCGGCGAGTCCGTCGCAGTTTATAAAATCCGACAAACCCGTGATTGCGGTCGCAGGTAAGTCCAACGTCGGCAAAAGTTCTTTCATAAACGCTCTGTCAGGAATGAAAAAACTGGCAAGAACCTCGGATACTCCGGGAAGAACCCGCCTTGTCAACTATTTCGATTTCGGCGAATTCGTTCTGGCGGATCTGCCGGGGTACGGCTATGCCAGAGTTTCCAAAGCCGAAAAGGATAAATGGGCGGATACTATGGAGAGTTTTTTTGCCGACAGACGGAATTTCGATTACACTCTGTCGCTTGTCGACATACGCCACGATCCTACGGCGGACGACGTAACTATGATAAATTTTCTTCATTCGTCGGCGATCCCGTTTACGATCATCGCAACAAAAACCGATAAGGTTTCGCGCATGCAGGTAAAACAAAGGCTCAAAACGATAGCGAATCGTTTCGCGCTTACCGAAAACGACGTCTACGGAATATCTTCCGAGACAAAGGCGGGCAGAGACGAAATCATGGCTAAACTCGATTCGGTAATATCGGTTATAAAGGGGGCGGGCGTATGACTCGGCAGAGACGATTGGTTAAACAGGTGCTTTGCGATTCTCATGCGCACCTTACCGCCGAAGAGATTTACGAACGGGCGAAAGAGATGATACCCGAAATCGCGCTCGGCACGGTTTATCGCAATCTGGGATTGCTGTGCGCAAGCGGCGAAATAGTAAAAATCGAAGTTACGGGCGAGGCTTGCCGTTATGACGGGAACATAATCCCGCACGAACATATTGCCTGCACGCTTTGCGGCAGGGTCGACGATATAAATATCGAAGGACTCGACGAACTTATACGATCGCGCAAAGACCTTCGGATAAGCGGTTATATGCTCACTCTTTATCATGTTTGCGAAAAATGTCGCGAAAATAATGAAAATCGCGGGTAAAACGCTTGACACGGATAAAATAAAGGAATAAAATAAACCCATCAATTAAATAATTTCGGATAGAGGCGCAGATCTCATCAGTAAGTTCCGCATATTATGCCGCTCGTACGGCGCGGGCTGAAAGGGAAATCTGCCGAAACGGTACGGCTTTCGAGGGTCGTAATTCGTTGGGCGTCGGGATAATATCCCGCCGACTGTCGTTTGTTTGCAAACGGAGGGCTATCGTGATATTTTGGTTTTTACCGACCGCAATATTGCTTTAAGGCTTTCGTTGCGGTCGTTTTTTTATGTCGTCCGCAACGGCGTGCAATCCTCGACCGAGGTTGAAGGAGCAACGAATGAAAAAGAGATTTATAGCGTTAATCGCGCTATTCGCCGTCTTCGTGACATGTCTTGCGGGTTGCGGAAAACGCAATGCGGTAGAACTGGGTTACGTCGACCTCAAAAACAATTCCACCGGTTTTACGACGACCGAGGCCGATACCGCGATTGCCGTCGGTATTAAAAAAGGCAATTCGCTTTTGCTTGACGTAAACGCATATCTCGCCACGCTTACCGACGATGACACAAAGTCGTTGATGCAGAACATGGTAAACCTTAACGTCGACGAAAATTCTTCTTACGAGCGCGCCGAAAGCGCGGTTTCGCCGTCGGCTAATACCTTTAAGGTCGGTATGGAATGCGACTACGCTCCGTATAACTGGACTCAGAATACCGACGCAAACGGCGGCTATCCGATAGCGAATCAATCGGGCAAATACGCCAACGGCTACGACGTTCAGATTGCCTATAACATCGCCGAGAGTCTCGGTCTTAAACTCGAAATTCATGCGTTGCCATGGGAGGGGCTTATTCCCGCAGTTAAGTCTAGCACTGTGGACGCCATAGTCGCCGGTATGAGTCCGACGGACGAGCGCAAAGAGGAAATCGCGTTTTCGACGCCTTACTATAATTCCAATCTGGTAATAGTCACTCGCAAAGATTCGTCTGTTTACGGTAAGACGACGCTTGCGGATATAGACGTTTCCGGCATTAAAATCGCGGGTCAGCCCGGTACTTTCCATCTCGACGCGTTAAAGGCTCAGACGACTCAACTTACCGTCGTCGACAGTCTCGCGACGTTTTCGGATATGCTTATGGCATTGAACGCGGGCACTATCGACGGTTACGTCGCCGAAGAACCCACAGCCATGAACGTCGTCGGGCAGAAAAACGACGCCGACGAAGGTTTCTTTGAATCTGTCGGCAATGTGCTTAAAACATATTATAAAGATTTTCTCAAAGGTGTAGGGTATACTCTTCTCATATCGTTGGTTTCGACGCTGTTCGGACTTCTGATAGGTCTTCTGATAGGCGTAGTCAGAACCATACCGAAGTCTAAAAAGAAAGGTGCTCGGGTGTTGCAGAAAATCGTCGATTTCCTGCTGGCGGCGTATATCGAGATATTCCGCGGAACTCCTATGATGGTTCAGGCAATGGTCATCTATTGGGGCTATGCGTTCGCGACGGGCGGAAGAACTCTCAATCTTATGGTCTCCGCGATATTTATAGTTTCCATAAACACCGGCGCATATATAGCCGAAATCGTCAGAGGCGGAATAAGCGGTATAGACAAGGGTCAGTTCGACGGCGCGCGGTCTATCGGTATGGGGCATTTCGCCGCAATGAGATATATCGTTCTGCCTCAGGTAATGCGTTCGATTCTGCCTGCGGTTTCCAACGAATTCGTCATCAACATAAAGGATACGTCCGTACTAAACGTAATCGGCGTTACGGAATTGTATTTCTTTACCAACGTAATAGTTAAACAGACGTATAAAAACTTCCCGATATACTTCATCTGTTGTGTAATTTACTTTATACTGACATTCGTAATCACCCGTATAATCAAACTTATAGAAAAGAAAATATCGGGTAAGGTCAACTACGAACTTGCGGGCAGTAAAGTCATAAGCGAGGGCAAATAATATGAGCGAGATAATAAGGGTAGAACATCTGGTAAAAAAATTCGGCGATCACGAAGTTCTTAAAGACGTACATTTTTCGGTAAACGAAGGCGAGGTCGTGTCGATAATCGGCGCGTCCGGCTCGGGCAAATCGACGCTTTTAAGGACGATAAACTTATTTGAAGAGCCTACAGCCGGAAAAGTTTATTTCAAGGGCGAAGATCTGACGCGTCCCGACGTCAACGTCAATATGCTCAGAACAAAAATAGGAATGGTCTTTCAGTCGTTCAATCTTTTCGAGAATATGAACGTGCTTAAAAACTGTACGATAGGACAGATAAAGGTACTTAAACGGGATAAGAAAATCGCCGAAGAAAAGGCGATGAAATACCTTGACACGGTCGGAATGAGCGCGTACGTCAACGCGCGTCCGTCTCAACTTTCGGGCGGGCAAAAACAGAGAGTCGCGATCGCGCGTGCGCTTGCCATGGAACCTGAAGTATTGCTTTTCGACGAGCCTACGTCCGCGCTCGACCCCGAAATGGTCGGCGAGGTTCTGCTTGTCATGAAGAAACTTGCCGAAAGCGGACTTACGATGATCGTCGTCACGCATGAAATGCAGTTTGCGAAAGACGTTTCGACGCGTGTCGTTTTTATGGACGGCGGCGTCGTTGCCGAAGACGATACTCCCGAAGTGATATTCAATTCGCCGAAGAATCCCCGCACCAAGGAGTTTTTGTACAGGGTACTCAACAAAGATATATAAAAATATCCGCCCGTTTCGGAAATTTTTCCGAAACGGGCGTTTTTTCGCTTGCATTATCGCGCGTGCCGTGTTATACTCTTTCGGTATGAAAAGTATAACTTGTATAACGGCGGGGGCAACGTAAATGCCGCTCGGTAAACATGTACTAGGTACGGTAAACGAAAAGCGAATATACGGAACGGCGAAGGTCGGCGAAAAAGGTCAGATAGTCATTCCGAAAGAGACAAGGGAATTGTTCGGTATAGAGCCGGGCGATAACCTTCTCGTGCTGTGCGACAAGACGTGCGGCATAATCATAACGCGGTTGGATGCTCTCGATGCCGCCGCCGAAAAAATAATAGACAAAGCGAAAAGAGGATAAAATGTTTTATAAAGCGTATGAAGAATTGGGTATATCGAAAGAGGTATACGAATTCGGAGAAAAAATAATCGACGGGCTTAAAGAAAGGTTCGATAAAATCGACAAAACCGCCGAATACAATCAATGCAAAGTGCTTGCGGCGATGAAAAAGAACCGCGTCGACGTCGCGTGTTTCGCCGCGTCCACGGGTTACGGATATAACGATCTCGGCAGAGATAAAATCGAAAGGGTTTACGCCGATACTTTCCATACCGAGGCGGCTCTCGTCCGCCCGCAGATAGTCTGCGGCACGCACGCGCTTACCGTGGCGTTGTCGGCAAATCTTTTGCCGGGTGACGAACTTCTGTCGCCTGTCGGAAAACCCTATGACACGCTCGAAGAGGTTATCGGTATAAGGGAATCGAAATGTTCGCTTAAAGAATACGGCGTAACTTATCGTCAGGTCGACTTGTTGCCCGACGGCACATTCGATTACGATAATATCGCCAAAGCCATAAACGAAAAAACCGCGCTTATTACCATTCAGCGCAGTAAAGGGTATCAGACCAGACCGACTTTTTCTGTTAAGCAGATCGCCGAGTTGATCGCGTTCGTTAAAAATGTGAAACCCGGCGTAAAAGTTATGGTCGATAACTGTTACGGCGAATTCGTAGAGACCGAAGAACCGTCTGATTACGGCGCCGATATGGTCGTAGGTTCGCTCATCAAAAATCCCGGCGGCGGGCTTGCGCCGATCGGCGGATATATATGCGGCACGAAAGAGTGTGTCGAAAGATGTTCGTACAGACTTTCCGCGCCGGGGCTCGGGCAGGAAGTCGGTGCGAGTCTCGGCGTTATGACAAGTTTTTATCAGGGATTTTTCCTTGCCCCGACGGTCGTCGCGGGCGCGCTTAAGGGCGCGATTTTTGCCGCCAATATATATGAAAAACTCGGTTTCAAAGTAGTGCCCGACGGCAGAGAGGATCGCCACGACATTATTCAGGCGGTAGAACTTAAAAGCGAAAAGGGTATGCTTGCGTTCTGTAAAGGTATACAGGAGGCTGCCCCCGTCGACAGTTACGTTACGCCCGTTCCGGGCGATATGCCGGGGTACGAAAGTCAGGTTATAATGGCGGCGGGCGCATTTGTTCAGGGTTCGTCCATCGAACTCTCGGCGGACGGTCCCATAAGAGAGCCTTACGCGGTGTTTTTCCAGGGCGGCTTGACCTGGGCGCATGCTAAAGTCGGTATACTTATGTCTCTGCAGGAAATGCAGAATGCGGGTCTTGTAACTCTCTGATACGAGGATTTCATTATGTGGTTTGTATTGGCGTTAGTCGCTCTTCTGTGCTGGAGCGGCTCGGATTTGTTTTCCAAAATAGGCTCTAAGCCGGACGATAAATACAGTCAGTGGAAGATGGTCGTCGCGGTCGGTCTCGTTATGGGTTTGCATGCCGGTTACGAGATAATTTTCAACGGCGTTCAGATAAACTGGCAGGCGATACTCACTTATCTGCCGGCTTCGTTTTTCTATATTTTATCGATGGTTTTGGGGTATATCGCCCTCAGATACATCGAACTTTCGGTCTCTTCGCCGATATGTAACAGTTCGGGCGCGATAGCCTCGCTGTTTATGATAATTTTCTTCTTTTCGATGTCGGGTATAGAGACTCAAAGTCAACTTATCGGCACGATTTTCGGCATTTTCGCCTGTGGCGTCGGCGTCGTCGGGCTTGGTTTTGCCGAAATGAGCGAAGACGAGGAAACCAAACTTAAACGTCAGGAAAAAGCAAACGTAAAATACAGCAAAAGCTGGATTGCGCTCATATTGCCGATTCTCTATTGTTTTATAGACGCGGCTGGCACGGTCGCCGATACGTTTATTCTCGAGAAACTCGACGAAGACGTCGCTAACGTCGCTTACGAACTTACGTTTTTAATGTGCGGAGTTGTCGCGGCGATTTACGTCTTCGCGATAAAACGCGATAAACCCACCGTTAAACGCGAGGCGCCGAAACTCGTCGGCGCGATATGCGAAACCGCGGGACAGTTCGCATATATTTTCGCATTGTCGATGAATGCCGTCGCTGCCGCCCCGATTATATGTTGTTATTGCGCGTTATCCGTCGTATGGAGCGCGATATTCCTTAAAGAAAGGCTTTCATGGAAACATTATCTGGCAATAGCTCTTACTATCGCAGGCATAGTACTGCTCGGCATTTTCGGCGGAGAATAAAATCGGGCGTGTCTGTCGAAACTGAACAGAATCTGAAAAAAAGAGGTTTTTCGACCTCTTTTAGTTAATTCTTCAGCTAACTGTTTCTGAGTCATCTTTTTTTCAATTCTTGCTTCTTTAATTTTTTTATATAAAAACATGATTTATCAAAAGGTATGCTTTACTAAAGAAAAAATATGTTATATACTTTTTTTACATAAGGGAGGATTTTTATATGGAAAAAAGTGTATTAGAAACAAATGAAATGTATACAATAGATGATTTAAAGGCAAGAAAAGAAGAAGCAGAAGGATTAGAGAAAATAAATGAACAAGTTACTGCTGAACTTGAAAAAATTATTTCTAAAGATGAAAATGAAATAGGAGAATAGAATTATGAAAGATAATA
>USHO01000054.1 GCA_900554485.1 uncultured Eubacteriales bacterium | reverse complement strand
GGCGTCGCGGTCGCAGTCCGTCGGATTGCCGTTGCCGCGACGCCTTGTAATTTTACCTGAACATTTTGCCGTTGTCTGTACTGTCCGTTTCACGCCGCAAAAGTCAGCGATGACGAATTAAGCCTATATTTATTTTGCCAAAAGAGCAAACATTTTATCCGTGACGGCTGTCGGGTCTTCGACGTTAAGTCCGGAAACAAGCCTCGCCGACTGATAAAGCACTTCGGCGTAATCGGCTATATCGTCGGGATTTGCGCCGTAAACCGCTTTGAGTTTTTCGTAAATCGGGTGCGCGGGATTGAGTTCGAGAACCTTGTTTGCCTTTACCTTTTCTTCCGCGCCGGGCATGGAGTTGAGAACCTTTTCCATTTCGAGCGAAACTTCGCCTTCGCTCGACAGGCATACGGCATGATCGCCTATCGCCGACGAAACTTTTACTTTGCTGACCTTATCGCCGAGCGCGTCTTTGATTTTGCCGAGCATATCCTTATCCTGTTCGGTCTTTTCGTCGTCTTCCTTGCTGGCGGAAACCTCTTCGCTGAGTACGTTCTTGAACTGTTTACCCTCGTATTCGCCGAGCATCTTGACCGCGAATTCGTCCACGTCGTCGGTAAAGCACAATACGTCTTTACCGTCTTTCAATGCCTTTTCGCACTGCGGCAACGCCTTTACGGCAGCCACGGTCTTGCCCGAGCAATAATAGATGTTTTTATCTTCGTCGCCGAGCGCGGAGATATACTCTTTCAGCGTCACGTATTTATCTTCTTTAGCAGACTTGAACATGACGAGATCCTGCAGAAGTTCTTTGTTCATTCCCCAACCCGCATACAGACCGTATTTGAGTTGCAGACCGAATTTCTCAAAGAATTTATCGTAAGTCTCGCGGTCGTTCTTCTGCATGTCGAGAAGTTCGTTTTTGATCTTCTTTTCGAGGTTGGACGCGATAAGTTGCAACTGGCGGTTATGCTGAATGGTTTCTCTGGAAATATTCAGCGTAAGTTCGCTGTCGACAAGCCCCTTGACGAAACTGAAGCAATCGGGCAGCAAATCTTCGCAACGGTCGGTTATAAGCACGCCGTTAGTATAGAGTTTAAGTCCTTTTTCGTAGTTCTTGCTGTAATAGTTGTACGGAACGCTGGACGGAATATACAGAAGAGCCTTATATGTAACCGCGCCCTCTGCGGACGTGTGAATATGACGCAGAGGAGCCTCGTAATCGTAGAAGTTGTCCTCATAGAATTTGTCGTATTCCTCTTTTGTTATCTCGTTCTTGTTTTTCTTCCAGAGAGGAACCATGGAATTGAGAGTTTCCCATTCCTTATAACTCTCTCTTTCCTTGCCTGCCTTTCTGTCCTCTTCGCTCTGTTCCTTATATTTCGTAACCTGCATCTTTATCGGGTAACGGATATAGTCGGAATATTTCTTGACGAGATTTCTTATTTCATATTCCTGCAGGAATTTTGAATATTTGTCGTCGTCGGTATCGGGCTTTATGTGCAGAATAATTTCGGTACCTCTGTCGGCTTTGTCGCAGGGCGCGATTTCGTAACCGTCGGTGCCGCTGCTCGTCCACACGTTGGCGGTATCTTCGCCGAATGCCCTGGATCTGACTTCGACTTTATCCGCGACCATGAACGCCGAATAAAAACCTACGCCGAACTGACCGATAACCGAAACGTCGTCTTTATCGAGGTCTTTATTTTCTTCCTTAAAAGCGAGCGAACCGCTTTTCGCAATCGTACCGAGGTTGTCCTCGAGTTCTTTCGCCGTCATACCGATACCGTTATCCTTTATGGTAAGAGTACGGTTTTCTTCGTCGGGGGTAATCTCTATCGCGAAATCTTCGCGGGTAAGACCCGACAAGCCCTCTTTCATTCCTTTGAAATAGAGTTTATCGATTGCATCGCTGCAGTTGGAAACAAGTTCTCTTAAAAATATCTCCTTATGAGTGTAAATAGAGTTGATCATAAGATCGAGAACTCTTTTGGATTGCGTTTTGAAACTTTTCATATATAATCGCCTCTTTTGATATATTTAGCACGCGATAGCATTAAGTGTTAGCACTCTTTCGCCGTGTCTGCTAATATTATATCCCGAAAGAGACGATAAAGCAAGCGTTTGAAATAAAAAAATTAAAAAAAGGTTGTCACGGCAGAACCTTGAACGCCTTTATCGCGTCTGCGGATGCCTCCAACCTTATCTCATAACCTCTCTTTCCGCCGGTAACCGTCAACGTCGGTTTGTCGGTAAGGTGAAAATAATCGCTTAAAACACCCGCAAGGTCTTTCGCGATGAGTTCCTGCCCGTTCACCGAAAAATTCATTCTGTCGCCCTCGATTATGCGCTTTAATCTCGCCTCGTCTTTTCTCATAATCCGTTTTTCAATCTCCTTCTTATATATCCCGCAAAGCCGCGATAACCCGACAGACAATCGTAGATTTTACGCTTGTCGTTCACAAGATTCGCCGCAAGTACCTTAAACGCCTTAAAACTTCGCGAATCGGGAGGAATTTGCCCCGCGTCGCGCAAAAATGCCTCGTCGTCGGACGGTATCACGCCCAACAGCGGAATTTTCAACGCGCTTTCTATCGCCTCGGGCGAAAGCGAAAGCCCGCCCGCGACCAGATCGCCGCGAACTTTATTCACCACCAGTTTAATGCGCTTTAACCCCGCGCCCCTTAGCATAGCCGCCGTTTTGTCGGCGTCGCGAAGACTCGCGAGGTGCGGCGTGGTAACAAGTATCGCCTCGTCCGAAGAACTTATAGCCAACCTGAACCCGTCGCCTATCCCCGCGGGGGAATCGGTAAAAATAAAATCGAAAGACGAATCCAGCCCGACGTATAATTCTTTAAGTTTATCCTCAAACCCGCTTTCGGCGCGGACGTTTCTGACGCACGGCAAAACAAACGCGTTTTTGCCCTGAGGGCATTCTATAATAGCCTGTTTGGCGCGGCATCTGCCCTCGATACAGTCAATAAGGTCATACACTACGAGGTTTTCGACGCCTGTATCCACGTCGAGATCGTTCAGCCCCGTATCGAGGTCGATAACCAGAGCGCGTTTACCGAGCGCGCCGAGGCGAATAGCGAGATTTGCCGCGACGGTGGTTTTACCTACCCCGCCCTTACCCGAAGTGACGACTATTTTTCTTGCCATAATCAAACCTCCCGTTCGATTATAACAGAAAAAAAACCGACGATTTTATATGTTTTTGACGGTTAATGCCGCATTCTGACGATTTCCGACGCCCTGAGCATCAGTAACATAAATCTAATTTTTATTGTTTAGAATAATCCGCTAAATGGTACTTTGGCGGATGCTTGATATAACCGCCACAAGGGGCAAATAAAATTGAGTTGATTATAGCGGGTTCGGATCCTACCCGGTGACGTAATGAGATTTGAACCCATAATCATAAAAAAAAGTACCTAACCGAACTTTTATGGGCCCGGCCGGATACAACTTGGCGGGGCATAAAAAAAGCGCGGGGCGATAAACGCCCCGCGCCGATGATTTCTGACCGTCAGTCGATCGCGATGTTGTGCGATTCGGGAAGAGCCGGCTTTTCTTTCGGAATTTCCACCGTCAGAACGCCGTTTTCGTATTTCGCCTTTACGGCATCTTTATCGACGTCGCCGACGTAATAACTTCTCGAAAGCGAGCAACTTCTCTCTCTTCTGATGTAGTTTTCTTTTTTATGTTCTTTGTTTTCGCCCTCGTTTTCGGGTTTATTGCATTCTTTCTTCTGCGCCGAAACGGTCAGATAGCCGTTTTCGAGCGATACGCCTATATCTTTCTTTTCAAAACCGGGCACTTCTACGTCGAGAACGTAAGAGTTTTCGGTTTCCTTTATATCGGTCTTCATAACGTTATGTTTTTCTTCATAGAACAAAGGTTTGAAAAATCCGCCGAACGCATCGTCGAAAAAGTCAAGATCGTTCCTTCTGTTGTTGTTTGCATTCATCATATAATTCTTCATAAATATCACCTTTCCTTTTATATTTTCTTTTAGCAATCTATCAATCTGAGTGTTAGCACTCTAATCGCTAGACTGCCAACATTATAGCACCCGCTATGCGGTTTGTCAAGTGTTTTACGAATTTTTTGTAATTTTTTTTTAATAATTTTTTAGTCAAAGTTTTTTGGCGACCCGTCATTACGCATTACGACGCCTTGTCGGCAATATAATAAACAGAACGGAGAACGCTATGTTTTTTTCTAAAATGCACGCCTGCGGCAACGATTACGTCTATTTTTCCTGTCCGTCGGCGACCGATGAATTTTTACGCAGTTTCGCCGTATTCGCATCCGACCGCCGTAAAGGTATCGGCGGCGACGGTATTATTATCGTCGAAAAATCGGACGATTATTCGGTAAGTATGAGAATTTTCAATTCCGACGGTTCGGAGGGTCTTACATGCGGCAACGGAATGCGTTGCGCCGCGCTTTACGCAAAAAAATATCTCGGCATATCGGCGGACGAAATCGTCGTGAAAGCCAAGGCGGGCGATTACCGCGTGACACTGTCGTTTTCCGAAGGCAAAACTTTTGCCGAGGCGGACTTCCCGAAACCCGAAGAATTTTTGGGCAGAGAAAAACTCCGACGACTGTTTCATCTTAATAGCGAAGAAATTTTCGCCGTAAATGCCGGCAACGAACACCTTGTCATAGTCAACGCCGGATTTCCGCCCGACAAGTACGCGGCTATAAGCGAAAACTGCGGGATATTCCCCTGCGGCATAAACGTCGAGACCGTACTCCCCGACGAAAACGGCGCAAAGGTACGCGTATACGAGCGAGGCAGCGGATATACGCTGGCATGCGGCAGCGGGGCGATAGCCTCGGCGTACGTTCTGCAGAAGTTAAGCGGAAAATCCGACTTCTCGATAAACATGCCCGGAGGAATTTTATCGGTGTCGCTGCGAAACGACGTCGCGACGCTGAAAAGCGAAATAAACGAAATTTATACGGGAGAAATAAATTATGAAGTTAAATGAAAACGTCGCGCTTTTGCCCGACGACTATATATTCGCCGCGGTCAGAAAAAAAGCCGAAACTTTTGCCCGGACGTCCGGAACGAAACTCGTCGACCTCGGCGTCGGCGACGTTAAACTGCCGCTTTTCACCGCGACCGTCGACGCGATGAAAAAAGCCTGCGACGAACTCGGCAAAAAAGAGACGTTCCGCGGCTATCCGCCTGCCGAAGGATATATGTTTTTACGCGAAAAAATATCCGAAACAATTTACGGCGGAGCGATTTCTCCCGACGAAATCTTCATAACCGACGGAGCGAAAGGCGCATTGGGGTCGGTCTCCGAACTGTTCGCGCGCGGAATTAAAATTCTCTTCCCGACTCCCGCTTATCCCGCCGGAGCGGAGGCGAATATTCTGCTCGGTAATCGTGTCGACACTCTGGTAACCCGCCCCGAAGACGACTTCATGCCGCTTCCGCCGTACGGTGAAAAATACGACGCGATATACCTCTGCTCGCCGTCCAACCCGACGGGTGCGGTCATGACGAAAAAACTGCTCGGCGAATGGGTCGACTACGCATTGTCGACGGACGCGATAATCGTATTCGATGCGGCGTATTCGGTATTTACCGCGAACGGCGAACCGAAAAGCATATATGAAATTCCGCGCGCGAAAGAATGCGCGACGGAAATAAACTCGTTTTCAAAATCGATGGGATTTACCGGCGTCAGGTGCGGATACGAAGTTGTACCGAAATCGACGGGCGAACTATATCGGATAAAAAAGCGCATGGTCGGCGTCAGAACGAACGGGGTGTCATACGTTTCGCAACGCGGAGCCGAAACGTTTTTTTCTCCCGACGGCTATAAAGAAGTCACCGACAGGGCGGAATTTTATAAAACCAACGCCGACGTTATAAAAATCGCTTTGAAAAACGCGGATTTGTGGTATAATAATACAAGGTCGACACCGTATGTATTCGCGAAATGCCCCGACGGATTCACCTCGACGACGTTCTGCGACGAACTTCTGTGCGATTACGGAATAATCGCCACTCCCGGCAACGGGTTCGGCGACGGCGGAGAGGGATTCGTAAGATTTTCGGCTTTCTGTTCCAGATCGGACGCGTTGGAATTCCTCGACAGAATTACGGCGTCAAGATAACCCGAAACCGCGAAGTACGGCGACCTTCCGACAAGCGGATAAACCCGCCGTTTGCCGCGATCGGCTTAAAACAACAAAAAGGTATTACATATGAAAAGACATTGCGGAATTTTAATGCCCGTGTTCGCCTTACCCGGCGATTACGGCACAGGCACTTTCGGCAGAGAAAGTTATGATTTTATAGATTTTCTGGCAAAGAGCGATCACGACGTATGGCAGATGTTGCCGATCGGTCAGACGACTTTCGGCGACAGCCCCTACCAGACCGTGTCGGACAAATCTTTCAACCCGTACTTTTGCGATCTCGAAGACCTTTACGTTCAGAACCTGATAACGAAAACCGAACTGGACGCCGAACGCCGCAAAGTTACCGAAGTAAATTACGCTGCGCTGTATAAACGCCGCTACGCGCTGTTGAAAAAGGCGTATTCGCGCTTTTTGCCGACCGACGAATTTCTGGATTTCGTCAACGGCAAAGAATATTACGATTACGCCATTTTCGTCTGCCTTAAATCGGTTTACGGAGAGTTGAAAAACTTCCCCGACGACCTTAAACGTCGCAAAAAATCGGCTGTCGACAGATTCGCCGCGGCGCATTACGACGAAATTCTGTTTTACGAATTCATTCAGTTTACCATTAAACGCCAATTCGGCAAACTCCGCGCCTACGCTAAAGAAAAAGGCGTGTATCTTATGGGCGATCTTCCGCTTTACGTCGCCGCGGACAGCGAAGAAGTCTGGCGCGACCCGTCGCAATTCTGCCTCGACGAAAATCTGAATCCGAAGAAAGTCGCAGGCGTTCCGCCCGATTATTTCAGCGCGGAAGGTCAACTTTGGGGCAACCCCGTGTACGACTATGCGGAGATGAAAAAGAACGATTTTCGTTGGTGGAAACGCCGTATCGCGTTCGCCCTGAATCGCTACGATTTTCTGCGGATCGACCACTTCCGCGGACTCGACCGCTTT
>USHO01000053.1 GCA_900554485.1 uncultured Eubacteriales bacterium | reverse complement strand
AATTATACATTTATCTCGGAGACGAACAGGTGTCTGCGCCTACATGTAACGAGACTATAGACAGCAAAAATGCGCAGATACAGCTTAACGGCGGCAGTGCCGAGGAGGCTAAATCGCTTGCGTCGGTAATAACCGGCGGTTCGCTTGATGTCGAAATGAAGATAAGCGAATTCGGTGCGTTTAACAGAGAAAACGATCGGGAAAAGATGAGATAAATAAACGGTTCGACGGATTGTCTGTGTGATGTAATGCGATATATGTTTACACTCAACCTCGGATAATAAATCCGAGGTTATTTTTTCGATAAAGCCTCTTAAACGAGTCGATTATATTAAATCCCCGCGGGTTGTGCATGCGCAAACCGCGGGGATTAGATTTTAATAGTTA
This sequence comes from uncultured Eubacteriales bacterium, assembly GCA_900554485.1. Classification (GTDB taxonomy): domain Bacteria; phylum Bacillota; class Clostridia; order Christensenellales; family Borkfalkiaceae; genus UBA10281. Next base: position 6,788 of record USHO01000053.1, on the reverse strand, counting down.
AAATAAAAATGTAAATTCCGAGCCTTGTCCCGGTGAGGATTCGACGGTTATTTTTATCCCGAGGACTTCGGCGATGCGCTTGACGGTCGCAAGACCGAGTCCGTTTCCGCCTTTTTTTCTCGCCGGGTCGCCGCGGTAATATCTGTCGAAAATACGCGCCTGCGTTTCGGCGTTCATTCCTTCGCCGTCGTCTTTGATTTTAAGAAAAACACCGTCGGGGTTTTTACCTGAAGTTACGGTTATGTGTCCGTTTTCGGCTGTGTATTTTACGGCGTTTTCGACGACGTTCAATATCATCTGACCGACGAGTTCTTCGTTTGAACAGACCTCTTCTTCGTCAAGATCTGCCGTAACGTCTATGTTTTTCGACTCCCACTTTTCCTGTAACAACAAAATTTCTTTTCTCGCGAGTTCGTCAAGGCGGAATTTGCTTTTTTCGACTTCGGCGGAATTCATCCCGAGTCTGCTCAGCATAAGCGTGTTTGCTGTCAGGTCGATAAGCCTGTCGGATTCCGATACGATCAGCGCGAGATATTCTTTTTTTTCGTCTTCGTCAGCATCGCCGTTTGCCAGAAGTTTTGCGAATCCCCGTATAGAAACTATAGGGGTTTTAAGTTCGTGGGCGAAGTCGTCGATGAAATCGGTTTGTTTTTTTTCGGCGAATTCGTATGCGTCTTTTAATTTTTCCGCGGCGCGTTTCGCAGGCTCGAGATCGGGCGATACGTCCGGCAGTTCGGTCGCGAAATCGCCTTTGGTTATATTGTCTATCGCTTTACCGAGTTTTTCTTCGTCGTTATGTCGCCGTATCAGGCGTATGCATATCGGTGTCAGACCTGCAATCGCGGCGCATACGCAGATGAAAGCGACAAGTCCGCCGTCGACCTCTTTGTTTTCCGTAGCCAAAAAGACGCAGATAAGCATAAATAAGACGGTTATCGCTATACTTAACAGTCCGAACGCAAATTCTTTCAGCGTTCTTTTGATTGCGTTCTTATTTTTCATCGCTCTTTATCACCGCCTTATATCCGAGTCCTCTTACGGATTTTATGTCGAAAGTCGCGGAGTCCGCGAGTTTTTCCCTGAGTCTGTTTATGTGTACGTTCAGCGTGTGGTCGTCGTCAAGTCGTTCGCCCCATACTTCCGCGACGAGCTCATCTCTCGTGAAGATCTTTCCCGCTCCGGATATGAGTTTGAACAGCAGCAGAAATTCCTTCTGCGTCAGCCCAGCGTCTCTGCCTTTTACAGTCGCCGTCATCGATGCGTAGTCCGCCGTAACGTCGCCCGCTGTCAGTTTTTGTTCCGACGCCGCTCCGGAGCGTCTTAAAAGGGCGCGTATGCGCAGGATGAGTTCTTCTTCGTCGACGGGCTTTACGAGGTAGTCGTCGGCTCCGACGATGAATCCGTACCTTTTATCCGACGGCATCGATTTGGCAGTGACGATGATTATCGGAAGATCGGGGTAGAGTTTTCTTAAATCCGCCGTAAGGCGGTATCCGTTTTCGCCGGGCAACATTACGTCCACGACGGCGACTGACGGGCGTTTTTCTTTTGCCGCCGCGAAAGCCTCTTCCGCCGTTTCGTATGCGCGGGAAGAAAACCCCGCGTTTTTCAGAACGACGGTCGTCAGTTTTCTTACCGCGAAATCGTCTTCCGCCACAAGAACGTCAAACATAGAAATCTCCTTTGCAATGCCGGACAAGAATAATACGAACCGTGGTCTGACGACGTGTTTTTGACTGATACGTCGTTATGCCCGCTGCTTATACGTCTAGTATTAACCCGTTCGCGCGCCTTGTCCGTCATACAAGACCATGGCTATATTACTCTTGCCTGTCATATTATATATCTTTTTTGCGTTTAAGTAAAGAAAAAGAAATGAAAAAAGTATTTCTGCGGTCGTTCGGGGTTGATTTTTGCATAAAATAATGATAATATGTACTTGAGAAAGTAAAACGGAGAAAGAATATGTTAGAACTCAAAGACGTTGTAAAGGAGTATAAGACCGCCGATGAAACCGTCGCTGCGCTTAAAGGTGTCAGCCTGAAATTCAGGAAAAGCGAATTTGTGTCGATACTCGGTCCGTCGGGGTGCGGCAAAACGACGTTGCTCAACATTATCGGCGGGCTCGACCGTTATACGTCGGGCGACCTTATAATCAACGGCAAAAGTACCAAAGATTTTTCGGATAAAGACTGGGATACCTACCGCAATCACTCGGTCGGTTTCGTCTTTCAGAGTTATAATCTGATACCGCATCAGACCGTTCTCGAAAACGTCGAACTCGCGCTTACGCTTTCGGGTATCGGGGCGAAAGAACGCCGCGAAAGGGCGGTAGCCGTTCTCGAAAAGGTAGGCTTGGGCAAGAAGATAAACGTTCGCCCCAATCAACTTTCGGGCGGACAGATGCAGAGGGTTGCCATTGCGAGGGCGCTCATAAACGACCCCGAAATACTGCTCGCAGACGAACCTACGGGCGCGCTTGACAGTAAAACCAGCGTGCAGATAATGGAACTCCTCAAAGAGATTTCTTCCGACCGCCTCATCATAATGGTCACGCATAATCCCGAACTCGCCGAAAAATATTCATCGAGGATAATTCGCCTTTTCGACGGCGTTATCGAGGGCGACGACAAGCCGCTTACCGACGAAGAAGTCAAAGTCGAATCTGCCGCAACGCCTAACGACAAGCGGACGAATAAGGGCAGAAAAAAGACGTCGATGTCCTTTTTAACCGCCTTATCTCTCAGTTTCAGAAATCTTATGACTAAAAAGGGCAGAACTTTTCTGGTGTCTTTCGCGGGGAGTATAGGCATTATCGGCATCGCGCTCATACTGTCGCTTTCCAGCGGATTTCAGACTTATATAAACCGAACGCAGGAAGAGACGCTTTCCAAATACCCGATAACGATACAACAGACCTATACCGATATGTCGTCCGTGCTCGAAGAGTTCAATAAAAGCGACAACGCCGGCGCGTATCCGAACGACGGCAAAATATCTCAGAACGACTCGCTGTACAAGATGATACATACTTACAGCGGAGCGCAGGTCACCAACAACCTCGAAAAATTCAAAAAGGAACTCGATAAAAAGGAGTACAATACGCAGAAAATAACCGCCGTTCAGTATACCTACAATATGACTTTCGATACTTACGTCAAACGCGAAAACGGTAAGTACGAGCGCGTTATGAGTACGGTCGACTGGATGGATAAAACCATGGGCGGGCTGCAGATGTCGAGTTCGTATATCTCGATGTACGCCGGCATGATGGGCAGTTCGGGCAACGCATGGAGCGAGGCTCTCGACAACGAGGGATTTATAAAATCGAAGTACGACGTGCTTGCCGGCGAGTGGATGGATTTCGACGGAGATCCGGAAGTCGGCGAAGTTATGGTCGTCGTCGATAAATACAACCGCATACCGGACTATATTCTGCCTGCTCTCGGCCTTGCAGACAAAAACGAACTTATGTATGAAATAGCGAACTCGATCGAGAATGTGACGATCAGAGAAACGTACAAAAATATGTATAACGTTACCGAGGTCGCCGAAGAGGACAAATTCGCGGTAAAATACAAAGATTTCACGGCGGCGGATCTTGTCGGCAGAGAGTTTTCGATCGTACTGCCTGCGGCATATTACTATAAGGAAAATGCCGACGACGCGACGTATAAATACGCGCTTTACTCCGACGACGTTACGGTCGTGTCCGAACGGGCTGTCGAACAAGCCGTGGCGGCGGGTAAAAAAGTAAAAGTCGTAGGCGTTATCAGACAAAAAGAGAACGTTTCGTCGGGCGCGTTGTCAAGCAATATCGTTTACAGCAACGCCTTAACGAAAACGTTGCTTAAAAAAGTCGGCGCGGAAAGCGTCGTCGTCGATCAGAAAGCCACGCCGGAGTTGAACGTTCTGACGGGTAAGACTTTCGATGCCGAAACCGCGGAAAAGGCGGGAACGTCTTTCGACGGCAATATGCTTAAATTCGGCTATGCCGACGAAAATAAACCTTCGTCGATAGCGATTTACGCATCGTCGTTTGCGAACAAGGATTATATCGAAAGTTTTATCGCCGGATATAACGAAAAAGTCGAAAGCGAAGGCAATACCAAAGATAAAATTTCATATACCGATTATACGGGTATGATGATGAGTTCGATTACGACGATAATAAACGCCGTTTCGTATGTACTTATAGGTTTCGTTTCGGTGTCGCTGATAGTTTCGTCGATAATGATAGGCATAATAACGTATATTTCGGTTCTCGAAAGAATCAAGGAAATAGGCGTTCTGCGCGCTCTGGGCGCGTCGAAGAAAGACGTCGCCAGGGTGTTCAATGCGGAGACTCTGATTATAGGGCTTGCCGCGGGGCTTATCGGCATAGCGGTGACGATTTTGCTCAACATCCCCGTAAGCGCGATAATTTATTCCCTCGCCGGCATTAAAAACGTAGCCGTGTTGCCGTGGCAGGGCGGACTTATACTCGTAGCCATATCGATGTTGCTTACGTTTATCGCGGGACTTATCCCGTCGCGGATAGCCAGCAAGAAAGACCCCGTCGTCGCGCTGCGCTCCGAATGATTGACATTATATAATATAAAAACAAAGCCGCGGCATTTTTTGCCGCGGCAAATTTTTTGGATATTTTTTGAAAAAATTCAAAAAAATGCTTGACATACAAAAATCGGTGTGTTATTATGTGTAGGCTCACTTTTGCGGGCGGCGTTAAACCGTTTGCTTTGGCGAGGAAACAAAACGCTTGTCGTTTTTCGACAAGGGCTTACGGTAAGTAAGCGATTGAAGATTGACAACTGCATAGAAAGTTATAATTAAAATTGCGTTTAGAGATAAACGTAAGAGAGATTAGTAACGAGTTAAACTTTAATAAAAAGAAAGTACAGAAAGGCAAAAAGACAAATATCTTTTTTAGAAAAATTAGAGTTAATACGTAAGTATAATACGAAGAGTCAAAGAAAAAGAACTGTTTGTTTTTGGATTTTTGAAAACGCTAAGAGTAAGATTAAAGACGAGAACTTATGTAAAGTAAGAATAAGCTACAAAGAGCGTAGGGAGGATGCCTTGGTATATGGCGCCGAAGAAGGACGTGACAAGCTGCGAAAAGCCGTGAGGAGTTGCACATAAACGAAAGGACTCACGGATATCCGAATGAGGGAACTCAGCGCGAGTAATATTGCGTTACGGCATAATGAATAAATAGTTATGTCGGGGGAACCCGGGGAACTGAAACATCTAATTACCCGGAGGAAAAGAAAGTAAAAACGATTCCGAAAGTAGTGGCGAGCGAAATCGGAGGAGCCCAAACGATATATAGAAATATGTATCGGGTAAGGACTTGCGGAAAGCGAAAGGATGATCTAGTGGAACAGAACTGGAAAGTTCGGTCAGAGAGGGTAAAAGCCCCGTAGACGAAAGATTGATCTAACGCGAGCAAGAATCCGGAGTACGTCGGGACACGAGGAATCCTGACGGAAGAAAGGAGGACCATCTCCTAAGGCTAAATACGACCATATGACCGATAGAGTATAGTACCGTGAGGGAAAGGTGAAAAGAACCCCGGGAGGGGAGTGAAAAAGAACCTGAAACCCTATGCTTACGAGCAGACATAGCACTATTAAAAGTGTGGTGTCGTACTTTTTGTAGAACGGGCCGGCGAGTTACGACGTTATGCGAGGTTAAGATGTAAAGCATCGGAGCCGAAGCGAAAGCGAGTTTGAAGAGAGCGATAATAGTATTGCGTCGTAGACCCGAAACCGGATGACCTAACCATGAGCAGGTTGAAGCAGCGGTAAAACGCTGTGGAGGACCGAACGCACGCCTGTTGAAATAGTCGGCGATGACTTGTGGTTAGCGGAGAAATTCCAATCGAATCCGGATATAGCTGGTTCTCCTCGAAATAGCTTTAGGGCTAGCCTGTAGCAAGAATACCGAAGGTAGAGCACTGTATGGTCTAGGGGGTTTCACGACCTACCGAAACTTAACAAACTTCGAATGACGGATATTTGATGCTATGGAGTCAGACAGCGACAGATAAGTGCCGTTGTCAAAAGGGAAACAGCCCAGATCCGCAACTAAGGTCCCCAAGTACAGGTTAAGTGGAAAACGATGTGTCATTGCATAAACAACCAGGACGTTGGCTTAGAAGCAGCCACGCGTTCAAAGAGTGCGTAATAGCTCACTGGTCGAGTGATGGTGCGCGGAAGATTCACGGGGCTAAAACCTGACACCGAAGTTCGGGAATACAGAATAATGTATTGGTAGAGGAGCAATCTATACGGGCGGAAGCGATACCGGAAGGAGTCGTGGACTGTATAGAAGAGAGAATGCCGGCATAAGTAGCGAGAGAGAGGCGAGAAACCTCTCCGTCGAGAGTCTGAGGTTTCCCGGGGAAGGTTCGTCCGCCCGGGGTAAGTCGGGACCTAAGTCGAGGTCGAAAGGCGTAGATGATGGACAACCGGTAGAAATTCCGGTACTGCCGAAGATCGACTAAATGAAGCGATGACACAGAAGGATAGTCAAACCGTGCGGATGGAAAAGCGCGGCCAAGGCGAAGAGCAGGCATAGAGTGAAGTACCTATGTAGGATGCTTAGCGCCGATGGGGAAGTGAAGAAAAGTAAATAAGTTGACGAATCCACGCTGGCGAGAAAAGTCGCTAAATAAGGTCGGAGGCACCCGTACCGCAAACCGACACAGGTAGACGCGAAGAAAATTCATAGACGAACGGGAGAACCCTTGTTAAGGAACTCGGCAAAATGACCCCGTAACTTCG
>USHO01000052.1 GCA_900554485.1 uncultured Eubacteriales bacterium | reverse complement strand
GCAAGGGATATGATAAAGAGAAATATTCCGCTGAAAGACATAATAAAAGAATTCGGTTTATTCGGCGATTACCCTTACGATATACTCGAACGGGTCGAGACCGACGCAAAGTACGAAGGTTATCTGCAAAAGGGTCTCGAACAGATAGAGAAAGCCAGAAAACTCGAAGAAAAGAAACTTCCGAAAGATATGGATTATCTTTCGATAAGAGGTCTCAGGGTCGAGGCGAGGGAGAAACTCGATGCCGTGCGACCCGAAAATTTAGGACAGGCGTCGCGTATATCGGGAGTGAATCCCGCGGACATAGCGGTGCTTATGGTCTGTCTGAAAAAGTGATATGAAAGAAGAAAAAGATAAAAAGGAAAATTCGGCGACGGAAGAAAGGCCGCCGATGAAACAGTCAAGGGCGGTAGTCAAAAAACCGTACGAATCGGAGTTCAAGCGAAAATATTTCGATTATTACGACGACGTAAAGACAAGCGATCGTCAGGACTGGTAACGTTCGTTTTATTCTTGGCTGGCATACGTTATCAAAATAAAAATCGGGGAGCGGAACGGTCATGCGATGGAAGTATCTGTTCGGTTATTACGGACGATATAAACTTAAAACTTTCATAATCGCCGCGCTGTGCATTGTTTCGACGCTCTGTTCGCTTGCCACGCCCGCTCTGATGAGCGGTATCGTCGACGGGGGAATAAAGAACGGAGATTTCGGCATGGTACTTTCGTTCTGCCTTATAATGCTTGCGGTGGCTGCCGTCGCTCTCTTTTCGGCTGTATGGTCGGCTAAGGTAAACGCATCGCTTGCGAATCTCGTCGCAAGGGATATTCGCGACGATCTGTTTGAAAAGGTGAATTCGCTTTCTTTCGAGGAATTTTCGTCGATAGGAACGTCAAGCCTTCTCACCCGCGCTACCGAAGACGTTTCCAATCTGCAATCCGCGGGCGGGCTGATAAACACCGTCGTCAGCGTGCCGTTACTTCTTATCGGCGGGCTTGTCGCGTCGTTTATCGCGGATACCGTACTCGCGCTCGTTCTGTTGTGCGTAATACCCCCTGTATGCCTGATAGTGTTTTTGCTCGTCGGAAAGATGGGTAAACTTTGGGAAAACGCCGACGAATATTGTGACGCGCAGAATAAACTCGTCCGCGAACGCCTTTACGGCATAAGGGTCCTACGCGCGTTCGACAAAGAAGAAAAAGAACATTCGCGCATAACTTCCGCCACCGACAACATGGCGAAAAATCTGGTCAGAGCCAACCTTTTCAGCGGACTTATAACGCCGATATGTTCGTGTCTGCTGAGTCTGGCGACCGTCGCGCTCGTTTGCGTCGGGTATAAAAGGGCGGCGGACGGAATTATCGGCGCGGGCAAGGTGATCGCCGTGACGCAGTACGTCGCGCTTATATCTTCGGCATTGCTTACGACTTTCTGGACGATTGCCTGGTTGCCGCAACTGAGAGTTTGCGCCGGAAGAATAGGCGAAGTGCTTGCGTTGGACGGCATAAAGTCTTCCGATGAAAAGCCGGAAGAACTCGTCGGAGATCTCGTACTCAAAGGCGTCTCGTTCCGTTATCCCGGCGCGCGCGAAAATTCGCTGGAAGACGTAGATATGACTTTCTCCGAGGGAAAGACGGTTGGAATAATCGGCGGAACGGGTAGCGGCAAAACTACGCTTGTCAGACTTCTGCTCGGATTTTACCCCGTCACGAACGGAGATATAACTCTGGGCGGCAAAAGTTATTCGGCTTTAAGCGGAGAATCCGTAAGGGCGAACGTTTCGTGCGCGATGCAGAAGAGCATGATTTTCGAGGGCACGATACGCGACAATATCGGCATTTCGCGGGACGGTGCGACGGACGATGACGTTTACGCCGCCGCGCAAGACGCTATGATGGCCGATTTCGTCGATTCGCATAAAGAGGGGTTGGATTACGCGCTTACGCAGAGCGGGGCGAATATATCCGGCGGTCAGAAACAGCGTATCAATATCGCCAGAACCATACTTAAAAAAGCGTCGGTTTACGTCTTCGACGACAGTTTTTCCGCGCTCGATCTTCTTACCGAAAAAAATCTGCGTTTAAGGCTTAACGAAAGGCTGAAAGGAAAAACCCGCGTGATTATCACGCAAAGGGTATCCACCGCGCGCAGGTGCGATTATATATACGTCCTCGACGGCGGAAAGGTCGTCGGCGGCGGAAATCACGAATATCTTATCGGAAACTGCGCGACGTACCGCGAAATATATCGCTCGCAGACGGGAGGAGACTATGAGCAAAACCCGTAAAAAAAGCGTTATTCCGCGTTTGATCAAAGAGTGCGGCAAGTTGGCAATTCCGCTTGCCGTGTCGTCGTTTATCACGCTTTTAAGCGTCGCGCTCGGCTTGTATGCGCCCGACGTCACGGGTAATCTGACGCAGAGAATATACGATACCGCGTCGGGTACGCTTGCGCCCGATTTCAATGATTTCATAAGCTCTGCGGCGATATTGGCGGTAATTTATACAAGCGTCGCGGCTTGCGAAATCATCTGCAAGGTCATTAACTGCAATACCATATCGCGTCATTTCACGCGCGACATAAGGGTGGACATTTCGGCTAAGATTTCAAGACTTTCCGTCGGAACTATCGATTCTACGCCGAACGGCGAAATACTTGCGCATATGATGAACGACGTCTCCGCGATGAGCGGAACGATTTATTCGCTGTTCGATCTGCTTATAAGCGGAATAATCAAACTCGTACTGATCGTCGCGCTGTTGTTTATTCTCGACCCGTCGACGGCTGCCGTGATAGTCGTCATCGTGCCGTTGTCGCTCGCGCTGTCGGGATTTCTTGCGACGCGATCCGAAAAACACTATTACGAAGTCAGAAAAATTAACGGTTCGATATGCGCTCTCGCCGAAGAAGATTTTACATGTTTCGACACCGTGCGCGCTTTCGACATAGCGAAAAAGCAAAACGCGGAATTCCGCAGACGCTCCGAAAATTTACGCAAAGCAGGCGAAAAGGGGGCTTTTTTATCGGCGGTCGTCACGCCCGTCATAACGTTTGCCAACGCGCTCACTTATGTGTTTATCTGCGCTCTGGGCGGATATTTCGCCGTAATCGGAAAATTCGGCGTGGGTAAAATCGTCAAAATAATCCTGTATTCGCAGATGTTGCAGGGACCTCTGGAATCGCTTGCGGGCGGATTTTCGTCTATGCAGAATACGCTTGCCGCGGCGAGAAGGGTGTACGACTTTCTCGATTCGGACGAAATGGCGGAAGACGACGGCATAACCCTTTCAGACCCGAAAGGCGACGTGTCGTTCGAGAACGTAAACTTTGCGTATACCCCCGATAAACCTCTTATACGCGATTTTTCAGTCGATATAAAGGCGGGGCAAAAATTCGCGATCGTCGGACCTACCGGGTGCGGAAAGACGACGCTCGTAAATCTGCTTATGAGGTTTTACGAAGTCGATTCGGGCAGTATAAAAATCGACGGCACGGACATACGCGATATGTCTAAGGCATGCGTAAGATCGCTGTTTCAGATGGTGTTGCAGGACGTGTGGTTGTTTTCCGGCAGTATAAGGGATAACGTTGCGTACGGCAGAGAAGGCGCGACCGACGAAGAAATCGAGGAGGCGTGCCGCCGCGCGAGAATAGACGGTTTTATACGCAGTCTTCCGGAAGGTTACGACACCGTCCTTAACGAAGAAACCGCCGACATATCCGGCGGTCAGAAACAACTTCTGACAATCGCGAGGGCGTTTCTTGCGGACAGGAAGTTGCTTATACTCGACGAGGCGACTTCGGGCGTCGATACGCGTACCGAAGTGCAGATTCAGCAGTCGATGAAAGAATTGACGAAAGGCAGAACGAGTTTCGTCATAGCGCACAGACTTTCGACCGTGACCGATGCCGACGTGATACTTGTCATGTCCGACGGCAGATTGGTCGAGAAAGGGACGCACGAAGAACTGCTTGAAAAACGCGGGTTTTATTACGATATTTTTATGAGCCAGTTCGACGGCTGAAAAATATAAATAAAAGGAGTATTGAATATGAAAATGAGAAGAGGATTTGTCGTAAGAGAAGTCGGCGGCAAAAAATATGCCGTAGCGACGGGCGATGCGTGTAATTATTTCAAGGGTATGCTTACCCTTAACGATATGGGCGCATTTATCTTCGATAAACTTAAAAAAGACGTTACCGCCGAAGAGATAGTCGATGCGATACTCGCCGAATACGATGCGGGCAGAGAAGTGGTTACGGCGGACGTAAACGAGTTTCTTACAAAACTGCGCGACGCGAACATACTCGTCGACTGACGTATGATGATGAAAACCGAAAAACGGAAAATCGCGCGGTTTATCGCGGCGGTTGTTTTGCTTTCCGTCTTCGTGTCGTCGTCATGCGGTAAACGCGCCGGCGAAGAAGTTTCGAAGACTTTCGCAGTTACGTTCGTGCAGGACGGTTTCGCCGACGAGACGAGAGTATGGAAAGACGGAGTAATCGACGTTCCTACCCCGAAACCCGTAAAGGGTTACGACGTCGGATGGGACACAACCGATTTTTCTTCGCTCGATTCCGACGTTACGGTAAGGGCGGTCAAGGCCGCGAGAAATTACACGGTTACGCTTGACCCGTGCGGCGGTGCGTTTGCCGATACGGGACTTACCGATACCGCAAGTTTAAGCGTGACGTTCGATGCAGGCTTTACGCTGCCCGCGGCTGAGAAAATTCATTGTAAATTTCTCTCATGGAAAACCGCCGACGGACTGACCGTCGACGATGCGACACCGTGGAATATCGACGAAGACATTACGCTGTATGCGACGTTCGTCGAAAAAGACAGGAAAAGCGTCACGTTCGTACAACCCGGTATGGAAGACATTGTGATAGAGGTATACGACGGCGAAAAACTCGAAAGTATTCCGACTCCTCAACCTATCGAGGGTTACGACGTCTGCTGGGATGCGGAAGACATCGGGAACACGATCGTAACCGAGGCGATAGTCGTAAATATCCGTAAGACGCCGAAGATTTATAACGCCGTTTTCAAAGTCGAAGGCAAGACGGAAAACAAACGTATCGCATACCGCGAAAAACTTGCGTTTCCGATTATCGATGACGAGGCGTTTATATGCTGGCAGGTCGAAAACGATGCCGCAAAGAGGTTTTACGGCGATGAAATAACCTACGATTACGCTTGCGATACGACGTTTATCGCGGTATTCAGGTTTGTCGACGTAGAAATAATCGTCGATGGGAATTATACCCTCGGCGGAGGGTTTTCGCCGAACCTGAAAATCAGATACGGCGCGGCGTTCAACGAATATCTCGGATATAATTTCGGCAATTACGCCATAGCGAAATATACTTACGTTATGAACGGAAAGACGATAACGATTACGCAGTCGGGCAAAGAAGTATGTCGTTCCGACGGCAAAATCACGTTGTACGCGACGGTTGAAGAGTGGACGGATTTTTATTGACCGTTTACCGCCGCCCGTCGGCATAAAAGATCAAAAAATCAAAGATGTGAATATTTATGAAGGTAAAACAGACAGCGGGCAGAGATTCGTTGGGAGAATTCGCTCCGAAATTCGCAGAACTCAACGACGTATTAGCCAAAAATACGTCGTCAGACCACGGTTCGTTTTATTCTTGGCTGGCATCCCGTCGGGATGTCGGCGTTTTGGCATAAAATTATTTCATTCTTGATTCGGCGGTGAAGAACAACGCAAGCGTCCCGGGTCCGCTGTGCGAAACGATGATAGGTCCGAGAGGTATTACCGTAACGTTGACCTCGGGGAATCTCTCTTCGATTTTACCTTTGACGTAAGCGGCGTCGTCGGAACATGCCGCTTCGCTTATGAATACGTCTTTGAACGTCTCGTCGTAAGAATCGTAGAATCTCTGAACCAGATCGTCGAGCGCGCGTTTTTTCCCGATGAGCTTCTTGAGCATTACTATCTTACCCGAGTCGTCGACGTGAAGGACGGGTTTCAGTTTTATCAGGTTGCCTATCGTCGCAAGGTAAGCGGGAACTCTTCCGCCGCGGGCGAGATAGGTGAGGGTGTCGACGGAGAAATTGTGAAGAATATGCAGTTTGACGCTTTCGGCATATTCGGCGGCGGCTTTTGCATCGAGGTTGCCGGCGTTCGCTTTGTCGGAAACCATTGCCAGAAGTAAGCCGTAACCTGCGCACTGGCAGAGCGAATCTACGACGTAAACTTTGTTGTCGTGGGTTTCGTTAAGCGTTTCTGCAAGACGTTTCATGGTTTCGTAAGTGCCGCTCATCGCGCTCGACATGGTTATGTGTACGATGTCTTTGCCTCGTTTAAGCAACTCTTCGAGGTAAACCTCTGCTTCGGCGGGGTTTGCCTGCGAAGTGGAGGTTTTCGCGCCTGCTTTCATCTGCTCGCAGATTTTTTCGGGCGGCATTTTGCCGTCTCCGGATAAGTATTCTTCGCCGTTCACGTTGTACCTGAGCGGCATTATTTCCACATCGTATTTTTCCTGAAGGTCGGGCGTAAGGTCGCAACCGGCATCCGCACTCAAAATAAATTCTTTCATTTTTAACCTCTCGTTAATCATTGATCAAAGCCTTTCGGCTTCCTGCTCTGTTATTATATGCTTTTACGGGCGAATACTCAACCTACTTTGCCCGTAAAAAATTCTAGACGGTAACGCACGCGCCGTGGAAATCCGTAAAAATCACTCTACGAACGGCGATTGGGCGGTATAAACGCCTTAAAAACTCTACCGGCGGTAGAATTTCGGCAAAATCGTTGACTTTTGGGCTATGCGGTGATATAATTCGGTTAGTCGCAGGCGATTGTGTCCGAACTCAATCGTCTGTGACGGAAAACGACGGCGGGAGGACCGTTTATGGAAGAAAAAGTTTTAAGCGGTAAAAAACACGGGATGCTTACTCTGTTGTGCTGTGTGGCTGTAATGCTGCTTGCCGTTGCAGGCGTGGCGTACGGAGCGATAACTGCGGGCGAAGACGAAATCTCGCCGTTGCTTATAGTATCCGTCGTAGTATTGTGCGTCGCATGGATACCCCTTGCGGGGCTCAGAATATTAAAGCCTCAGGAGGCTTTGGTTTTAACTCTTTTCGGCAAATACGTCGGCACGCTTAAAGGCGAGGGATTTTACGCGGTAAATCCGTTCTGCTCGTCGATAAATCCTGCGGCCAACACGAAACTCAATCAGAGCGGCGACGTAAAAACCGTCAAATCGGTTTTCGGCGTCAAGTCCGACGACGAGACGGTAAGCGTCGGAGTAACGGATAAACGCATATCGCTCAAAATAATGACGCTCAGCAACAACCGTCAGAAGATAAACGACTGTCTCGGCAATCCCGTAGAAATAGGCATTGCCGTAACATGGAAAATAGTAGATACCGCCAAAGCCGTTTTCAACGTCGATAACTATAAAGAATATCTGTCTTTACAGTGTGACAGCGCGCTGAGAAATATAGTAAGAATTTACCCATACGACGTCTCGCCCAACG
>USHO01000051.1 GCA_900554485.1 uncultured Eubacteriales bacterium | reverse complement strand
AAAGGCGAGTGCAGACGTACCAGACGTACTTCAAACGAGAATTTGACAAAAAGCGTAAAAATAGCGGCGTTTTGGCAAGGTTCGTTTTATTCTTGGCTGGCATAGGGCAACGGTCGTAAACGGCTTTATTGCGTCCGCGGCGATAAAAGGAGCAAATCATATGAAAAACAGTCTTTTAACAATCGACGAAGATACGCTCGACCTCGTGATAGAGTCGCTTAAAGCGTTTTCTTTGTGGCTCGCGCTCGGTATAGCCGTCGCGCTTGCGGTGGCATTCTCCGTAGTCTTTTTCAAAAAGAAAGACGCTATGCCCACGCTTAAAAAATTCGCCGTCGGCGTTGTCGTAGGTTTCTCGGTTACGCTTGTAGCGGTGTTCCTGTTCATTCAGTTGTCGCGTTTGCAGGTAAAAGGTAAAATCGACGCGTCCTTCTGGCTGTTCATCGGTTTCTTTATAACCCTGTTGTTGCTTGTTCTTGCTGGGGCGTTACTCAAAAAATTCGCGCCTAAGGCTTATACGTATTTCGTATATATCGCTTTTGCCGTCGTCATAGTATACGCGGTTATCCTTTGCATGAACATAATCAATGCAAAGGCGTATAAAAATTACGAAATTTATAAGAATTCCGGCGTGCTTTACTATGTGCTTTCGTTCGCGCTCGTGGCGATAATCGTCGCTCTGGCGTTTATATTCGGTAAAGACGAGGGCACTGCAAATACCGCGAAGAACCTCGCTTACGCCGGCGTCTGTATTGCGCTTTCGTTCGCGCTTTCTTACGTCAAATTCTTCTCGTTGCCCATGGGCGGTTCCGTAACGCTTGCAAGTATGTTGCCGCTTATGCTTTACGCGTATATGTTCGGCGCGAGAAAGGGTGTTTTCGCAGGTCTTATATACGGCGTTCTGCAGTTTATACAGAACCCCAGCGTATATCAGTGGATGCAGATTTTGCTTGACTTCCCGATTGCGTTTTCCGCGCTCGGCTTGGCAGGTATCGCTAAAAAGTTCAAGTTCTTAAAGGGCAACATGATTGCCGAAATCATGGTCGGTATGGTCATCGCCGTTCTGTTCAGATACGCCGCGCACGTCATAAGCGGTTACTTCGTATTCTGGACGTGGTCGACTATGGACAGCCCGCTTGCGTACAGTTTCGCGTATAATTCCTTTACGCTTGTCGATCTCGCTATAGACATAGTCGTCGCGGCGTTGCTGCTTGCTTCGAAGAGCGTAAGAGATCTGATTGCGAACGTAAATCCGAAAGCCGTTGCCGCTCCCGAAAAAGTCGAAGCGACCGTCGCCGAATAATACATAATCAAAATTCGCACCCCGCCGACCGTAAACGGTCGGCGGGGTATTTATTGCTTGACATAAGACGATAAATCGACTATATTTATATTATTCCCGACAAGCAACGGTGAGGTATGTTATGGCTCTTTCGGAAGAACAGAAAAAAGCGGTGGAAACGTTCGATCGCAACGTGCTTTTGCTTG
Organism: uncultured Eubacteriales bacterium; assembly: GCA_900554485.1. Classification (GTDB taxonomy): domain Bacteria; phylum Bacillota; class Clostridia; order Christensenellales; family Borkfalkiaceae; genus UBA10281. Next base: position 6,123 of record USHO01000051.1, on the reverse strand, counting down.
CGTCCGCAGGGACGGGCAAGACTTTTACGCTTGCCAACAAGGTCGCGGAGGGTATAAAAAGAGGTATAAAACCCGAAGAAATTCTGTTGCTTACGTTTACCGTAAAGGCTCGCGACGAAATTAAAGACGACGTGCTGTCATATGCGGGCGAAACTGCCGTAAACGCTTTTACCGTCCACGGGTTTTGCTATGAACTCATAAAGGAGTACGGTTATAAAACCCGCGCCGAAAATCTGATTTCTGTTATAGACGAAACCGACGCCGGCGAATTGCAGAAACGCCTTGCCGACGGCATGATCGCCGAAAAAACCGACGATAAAGAGAAGTTGACCGTTTTACCGGACAAACAGTTTTCGCGTATCGTATCCGCCGTAAAAGCCGAAAAAGACGCGCTCGGATTTTCGTTTTCTTCTGATGACGGCTACGCCGCGGCGATTGCGTCGCTTGCCGAAAAAGACGATTTTGCCGAGTTGTTCTCGTTCCGCAAATACGGTGCGCAGATCACCGATTATAATTTTTATAACCTTATTCAGACCCGCGGCAGAGAATATTTTACGCGCTATGCAGACGCGCTTTCGTCTTCCGCGCTTGCGGATTTCGACGATTTGCTTTATTACGCCAAGGAGTTGATCGCGCGCGGAGAGGTGGCGACGGACAGGTATAAACTCGTCGTCCTCGACGAGGTTCAGGACGTCGGTACGACCGAATATTCGATAGTCGAAAAGTTCTTTCCGTCTGCGGTCGTAATGCTTTGCGGCGATGAAAATCAGACGATTTACGGTTGGAGGGGTTCCGACCCGAAGAAGATAATCGCCGACTTTAAGGCGAAGTATGCGCCCGTCGAAATAAGATTGACGCAAAACCGACGTTCCACCGAAGTTTTGCGCGTCGCGGCAGACGGGTTTCTTAAAAACGCGTTCGGCGGCGGCGTTACCGTAACGACCGAGCCCGACGGCGAAAAAATAGAGGTCTGCGGTTGCTCGTCTCAGGAAGACGAGGCGAAAAAGATATTTTCGATTATCGGTAACTATGACGGCGACAGGACCGACATATGCGTGATGACCCGATCGAACCGCTATGCCGCCAATCTGTATAAAAGCCTTACGCGCCTTAATTCGTCGTTGCCGAAAGCCGAACGAATTCCGTTTTTCACCGCCGACGCCGATCACAGGCTTTACAAAAGACCGATAGTCAAAGATTTTACGGCGTTTATGCGGCTTGTCGTCAACCCGTCGGACGTCGGCGCGCTCGACAGAATTTGTCGCAGATTTATAAAATCCGTAAAGACCGACCTTGTCGCCGCGATCGAAAGTTACGGCGCGGCGGGCGTGTCTTTGGGCGATTTTATGCGCGACGATACCTATCTTCACGGCGACGGATTTTATTCGCTGATCGATGCGTACGAACACGGAAGACTTATAGTGTACGATCTCGAAACCACCGGCGCGGATACCGCCGTCGACGAACCCGTTCAGATTTCCGCTGTTAAATTCGGCGCGGGCAGAGAAGAGCAATTCAATGTCTTCGTTCTGCCCGAAAGGGAAATATCCGCAGGCGCGCTGGCGACGCACGGCTATGACGAAAAATACATCGAAGCTCACGGCGGAATTAAATTAAATGAGGCTATAAGGCGTTTTGCCGATTTTTCAAGCGGTTGCGTGCTGGTCGGACATAATTCGTCGGCGTTCGACGACGTAATAATAAAAAGACTAGCCGAACGTGAGAATATTCCGCTTTCCGTTGTCGGCTGTTACGATACGCTTGTCATTGCGAAGACGTTTTTCAGACATGAAAAAAATTATAAACTGTCGACGCTGTGCGAAAAGTTCGGCGTGGTAAACGACAGGGCGCACGATGCGTTTTCCGACGTGACGGCGACCAAAGCATGCCTTATCTCTGTTTTGCAGGGGTATATCATCCCTGCGACGAGCGTGCGCAAAACCGTACTCGCATCCAACGCGTCGGCGTTTGCGGGTCTGCACGAAAACCTTAAACGCTTTTCGGTCGAAACCGAAAGCGGGGATGCTTTCGCGCTCATAAAAGATATATCGGCAACATATTCGATTATAGATTCGTCCACTCCGCAAGCCGACAGAGAGGCGGCAAACGACCTTTATGCGGCGATTAAAGACATAGGCGAGGCTCCGTCGCCGACAAATGCGTTGGGCGAAATTTTATCCGATGCGGCTTTAAGCGGCAGTAAACTCGATTCGATGATAAAGAAGTCGAAAAAGACGCCGATAATAACCATACATCAGTCCAAGGGTTGCGAGTTCTCGACGGTAATACTGGCGGGCGCGGGCGAAGACGAAATTCCGTCGTTCCCGTCGAAATTGTCGGGCAACGAGGAAGAAGAAAAAAGAGTTTTTTACGTCGCCCTTACGAGAGCGAAGAAAAAACTCGTGATAACGTATAAAGATAAAAAGGCGTTCGGGTCGAGCGAATATCCGTCGGCGCCGTCGCCGTATATAGGGTTGATACCGAAAATCTGCGTAAAATCCGACGACGGTATATCGTAAATTTATCTGTAAATTTCAAGCACGACGAAAGTTTTGCCTTTGCGGCTTTCGCCGTCGTCGCGTATAAACGCGAATTTGCCGTGTCCTCTTACGGACACCGTGTCGCCGTATTTCAATTTTTTACTGCCGTCGGGGAATTCCTTTCCGTTTACCGAAACGCAGGACTTAAGGAACAGCGACGAACTCTCCTCGCGTGAAAGATTGAACGCGCCGCCCACGATCGCATCGGCTCTTATCGCCGCGACGGATACGCGTTTTTCTTCTCTCCTGGGGCGGAAAGTCTCCGGCACGCAATCGACTTCGGTAACTTCGACGGGATTTCTTCCGACTCTTTTAAGTTCGCTTAAAATAAGCGGACTTATTTTTTCGTCGGCAATTATATACGCCTCTTTGCCGACAGCGAAAATATCGCCGACTTTATCCCTTTCGACGCCTAAATTAAGGGTTGCCCCGAGGACGTCGCGGTGGGTTATGTCTTCGGCGAATTTTATGCCGGACGGCGAAATTTTAAGTATGCGTATCGAATAGTCGGGCGGGTAGCCGAGGTCTTTTTCCCTGCCGAAACAGGCTTTTTTACGCTCGGCGAAATCGCACCCGCCGAAAAACCCGACGGCGTTTTCGTTTACGGCAGACAAAACTTCCGCCTGTTCGGCGGAAGTCAGAAAATCGGTATAGGTAAATATATTGCGGGAAAAACTCCTTTCGAGAAGTTCGTTCGCTCTCTCTTTAATCGTCATAATTATATCTCGACGTCTTTAAGCATCTGTTCGTCGTTTTCGCGAAGTTCCTTCGGTACGACGATATTGTCGTAATCGATGAAGTATTTGCGTGTGTGAATGACGTAATAGTCGACCGTCTTCATTCCGCATACGAACATCGTCGAAAGGGGAATAAGGAAGATCGTGCCGACGCCGAAAGTGAACAGAAACGACGTGGCAAACAGGTAATATACCACTATATTTATAAGCGAATACGACGCGTACATTTTAAGGAAATAACCTTTTTGCGGACGGAATCCCTCTTTCAGCGAAAGCCCGAGGCTCTTTTTTTCGATTAAAGCCTTAGCCATAAACTGGCTTGTCATCGTATTGTACATGCCCTGGCAGGCGAATACGAAAAGCAAAAGAGTGAACGGCAACAGTATGGGGGCAAGCGAAAGCATTAAAAGCGCAAGACCGTAAGTCGCCGCCGCGACCGCCGCGCCGAATACGCATGCAAACAGAACTTCGACCAGAAGGTATCTGACTATCTGACCGAGATTCTCGAATAACGTCGCAAAGAACGGCTTTTTGATAAGGCTCGCCATATAGCCGTCGAGGGTTATCATGATAACGCAGTCGCACGCCTCGCTTACGAAACGATAAAGGAAGACGATAATCAGCAGAATAACTCCGGTTACGACTATATCGCCTACGCTGGTCGAAAGGTATTTGACGAAGGCGTCTACGCTCGCGCTGAATTTTTCCGCAAGTTCGCCCGTGTCGGCGGATGCGAACAACGCCTTGATTATCGCGTAGCCGTCTTTGACGACGGGGAATAATTTTTCGTACAGACCGCGCATGCGGACATGTAAAATCAACCCCGAAAGTAACGCGAACACCGCGAATACAACCAGTTTATATGCGAATGTTTTGAAAAACAGTATATAGTTGCGCGTAACTATTCCGAATACGTTTCTTACCCTCATAAAACACCTTAAAACGAGTATGAATACATTATATAATAAAATCGCGGATAAAGCAAGGAAATCGAGCAAGAAAGTCTTGTCGCGTGAAGACGGGTCGGCGTGGTATGCCGGACAAGAATAAAACGAACCGTGGTCTGACGGCTGATTTTTTTAAGACACTTTACGAAAGTGTTCGATTGTTTTCGGCGGATTCCGACACTATTTTATATTTTAAGATATAACTTTTTCAAAATAAGATTTAATTAAATAATATTGATTAAATCCGATTTACATTCTCGTAAGGAAGGTGTATCATATGGGTGTAAATTGAAAGTGCTTTATGAAAGCAGTTCGGTTTACTTGAAAGTGCTCATCATTTTCCCCCTTATCATATATTTTTCAAACAGCAGTTCGCGGAGAGTTTCGCGGACTGCTGTTTGAGTTTACGGCGTTTTATAACGCCGTATTGTTTTGTGCGGTATTCCCGTCGGGCGTCAGAATACGTTTTCAAATCTTATAAGATAGCCTTTCGGAATCTGTTCGGTAAGTTCTATCGCGACTTCGAGTTTGTCGAGAGCCTCGCCGTAATTCTTCTGTTTGACGTAATTTAACGATTCGGCTATCCACATGTCGAATTCCTTTATGTCGTTGTGAGACACGAAAACATGCAGCGATTTTTTGTGCTTTATCCATTCGTCCTGTACGGCTTTGACATCTGCGGGGGTTACGGTTTCGTTTTCGGTCTTTTCGTAAACGGTTTCCAGCCGCCCGCGGAAATCCCCGAACGTTCTGCTTAAATAAATCTGTTCGTATACGCCTCCGCCGATGAAAATCAGGGCGGAAATCAGTACGGTTATAATCGATTTTACCATTTTACGTTCCTCCCGATTTCTGTCGCGAAGGTCTTGTATTTTTCTTTTTCCTTTTGCAGATAAACTTTTCCGTTTCCGTCTACCGTCATCACACCGACGCCCTTGATTCGTTTTATGCCGTTTTTACGCAATAATTCTTCGAGCCACGGTTTGTCTCTTCCGATAATCGACAGGTTTTTACATATGAGTTTGCCTTCGCCGATTAAAAGTACGGGCAGAGAAGTTTTTCTTTTGTCGTAATCGACCTTTTCTTTTGCCGACAGTTTGCCGTTGGACTCGAATATGGCGTAGTCGAGGTCGTCAAGCGAATAATAACCGGCGGAACGCATCGATTCTATCAGGTCTTCGACGTCCATATTGTTGCGTCTGAGTTCCGTGAAGTCTACGCCGTTTTTATTTAAGACGAGCGACGGTTTGCCGCTTATGATACGCTTTGCGGTCTGACTTGTCTGTTCGATTACGGACAGCAACTGGTGCAGTATAAACACGGCGAGTATCGCCGCTATGCCGTAAACGAGCGGTACCGAAATGTCCGCCATAGGTATGCACGCCAGTTCGGCGATGAGCAAAGTTATAACAAGTTCAAAAGGTTGCATTTCGCCTATCTGACGCTTGCCCATAAGCCGCATTACGATAAGCAGAACGATAAAAGTCGTAAGTGAGCGTATAAAAATAATTACCATATCGATAATATGGTACTTTTTGAAAAATATATGCCGTTGCCGCTTGACTTTCGCACCTTATGCGTGTTATGATAACTGATGTAAAAAGCAGAGTAGCACAAAAAGCGTTAAGTGCCGTGTAACGGGATGTTGAACACGGACGAAAAGGGAATTTCCTTGCGGTTTTTTGGCGCATCCAATGCAGAAAATTTTTTATTCTACCTTGGTGCTCTCTCTTTTTGTGAGGAGTGTTTTTTTATGTCCGGAAAATTTGCGGTTGCAAAGAGGCTTGCGTTCGACGCGGCGTTCGTCGCGCTTTACTTCGTTTTGTCGAACTATCTGTCGTTGCCGATAGGCTGGAAGATAAAACTTACTTTCGACGGTCTGCCGATAATTCTGTGCAC
>USHO01000050.1 GCA_900554485.1 uncultured Eubacteriales bacterium | reverse complement strand
CGTCGCGAACGTCTGGCAGGGCTCTGCCGACGATGACGGACATGGCGTATTCAATGTAGCTGGACTGCATTTCGCCGACCAGTTCGGATTCGGTAATGACCTGATTCGGGAATGCGATATCCTCGGGCTTATAGTCTCTGTTGTGTCCCATTTTCCGTCACCTCCTTATATATCAAGATTCACAACGTATTTTGCGTTGGATTCTATCCATTCGCGGCGAGGCTCGACCTCTTCGCCCATGAGGACGTTGAATATCTGGTCTGCCGCCACGGCATCTTCAAGGGTAATGCGGCGCAGGGAGCGGGTCTCGGGATCCATCGTGGTCTCCCAAAGCTCGTGCGCGTCCATTTCACCGAGACCTTTGAAGCGGTTGATTTCGACTTTGACGTTCGGATTGTCGCCCCTCATCTCGGCGGAGATGCGGTCACGCTCCTCGTCGGAGTAGGCGACTCTCTGAGTCTTGCCCCTGCTGAGCTTATAGAGCGGGGGCACTGCGGAGTAAACATAGCCGTGCTCGATGAGCGGGCGCATATAGCGGAAGAAGAAGGTCAGCAGCAGAGTCCTGATATGGGCGCCGTCGACATCGGCATCCGCCATGATGATTATCTTGTGGTAACGCAGCTTCTCAATGTTGAATTCCTCGCCGATGCCTGCGCCGAGCGCAACTATCATCGGGTAGAGCTTGTCGTTGCCGTAAATTTTATCCGACCTTGCCTTCTCGACGTTGAGCATCTTGCCCCACATTGCAAGAATGGCCTGGAAGCGGGAGTCCCTGCCCTGGATAGCGGAGCCGGCAGCGGAATCGCCCTCGACGATAAATACTTCGTTGAGTTCTGCTTTACGCGAAGTACAGTCGGAAAGTTTGCCGATAAGTTTCGCGGTGTCCGCGCCTTTCGTCGCCCGCGCGAGTTCCTTTGCGTGTTTTGCGGCGGTTCTGGCTTTAAGCGCGCCGAGGGCTTTCTTCATCATCGCATCGAAGATTGCCTTGTTCTTTTTGTTTTTGACGAGTTTGTCGAGTTCTTCGGTCGTCGCCGCCTCTACCGCAACCTTAGCCTCGGGATTGCCGAGTTTTGTCTTTGTCTGACCCTCGAATTCGACGTTTTTCATCTTGACCGACAACAGCGCGGTAAGACCTTCGCGGAAGTCTTCGCCGATGAGCGGCGCGTCTTTTTCTTTGACGTAGTTATTGGATCTGGCGAAGTCGTTAAGCACTTTCGTAAGCGCGGTTTTGAAACCGACCTCGTGCGTGCCGCCCTCGGGCGTCGGAATGTTGTTTACGAACGAAAATACGCTCTCGGTATAACTGTCGGTATGCTGAAGAGCGAATTCGACAAGTATTCCGTCTTTCTCGGCTTTACCGTAAACCGGCTGGTCGTAGAGTTTGGTTTTACTTTCGTTGAGATACAGAACGTAATCGATTATGCCGCCGTCGTATTTGAACGTCTTTGAATAGAATTTGTCGTCGTCGCGCAGATCGGTAAGTTTAATGGTGAGACCGCGGTTAAGAAACGCAAGTTCCCTCAGTCTTTTCGCTATGGTCTCGAGATTGAATTCGACGGTTTCAAATACGCGTTTGTCGGGTTTGAAACGTACGAGAGTACCCGTCTTGCTCGTCTTTACGCCCGTGTTTTTAAGCGGAGCGACGGGGTCGCCCGATATTATCTTCTTCTTCGCCGGATCGTAATGGCTGGTGAATTCCATAGAATAGACGGTCTTGTTATAGACTTCTACTTTAAGCCATTCGGAAAGCGCGTTTGTAACCGACGCGCCGACGCCGTGAAGTCCGCCCGAAAAACTGTAATTTTCGTTGTTGAATTTACCGCCCGCATGCAGTTGAGTAAATACGACCTGCACGCCCGAAACGCCCGCCTGTTTATGAATATCTACCGGAATACCTCTTCCGTTGTCTTCGACGGAAACACTGCCGTCTTTATACAATACGACTTCTATAGAATCGGCAAAACCGTTTGCAGCCTCGTCGACGGCGTTATCTACTATTTCCCACAAAATATGGTGCAGACCGCGCGCCCCCGTAGACCCGATATACATACCCGGTCTTACGCGGACTGCCTCTAACCCTTCGAGAATTTTTATATCCTGCGAATTATAGTCTTTGGACATATTCTCCTCCATAGTAATTATATAATACCCGAACAGTATATCACAATTAAATATAATTTTCAACTTTTTTGCGGCATTTTTATACATATCGGCTGTGCCGCGGTATGCCAGCCGAGAATAAAACGAATCTTGCCAAAACGCCGCTATTTTCGCGCTTTTTGTCAAATTCTCGTTTGAAGTACGTCTGGTACGTCTGCACTCGCCTTTACCAAAAATCATCAAAAATATCGACGTTTTGGTTGCTTGCAAGTCTGACGGCGGATTTTCAGACTAAGACAAGGCACGCGAACGGGTTAATACCAGACGTATAAGCCGCAAGCGTAACGACGTATTAGTCAAAAATACGTCGCCAGACCACGGTTCGTTTTATTCTTGTCTGGCATGGGTTTTCGTAGATTTTGTATTTCCGAGATTACGTTATTTTCTTTTTGCGGTTTATTATAAACGCACTACCGCGGATGAGGTAGTGCGTTTGAATATTATGGATTAAAGATTTAGTTTACGATTTCGTTTGCAACCGTCAATTTGAAAGTCTGTCCGTCGGAAAGAAGTATCAGCATACTGTTTTTAAGTTGATTAAAGCCTGTCGAACTCGAACCCGAACCGATTGTGTCCGCAAGTCTATAGCATGTGAGTGAACCGTCGTCGGTTACAACCCAAAATGTGATGTAATATCTGCGATTCGGCACATACTCTATTTCGATTTCGACGTTTCCGTCGGATCCTGTTTCGAGTTGTATAAAGTTTTGGTTTTCTTTGTTATCGCTGCCTGCGACATAGTCGTAGTCGGTAACATATATATTGAATTTGCAATTTTTTATTTTGTCGGGAAGTTTCGATACGTCAAAAATCAGTGTTTCATGCCATTTGGTAGTGACAAGCGTTTCCGCTACGCTGATTTGCACGACTAAACTTGCATTTTGCGAAGGAGAATTGCCGTTTTGAAGGTTGATGAGAAGAAAAGTCTTTCCGTTTTCAATCTTATCGGTGTCAATGCTTACTACCAGTGCGGTTATTACGTTGCCGTAATTTGCGGTCTGAGTTCTTGCGGAAATCGCCCCCGTTTCAGTGAGTTCCGTATAAGAATTTTTAACGCTTGAACCGGGTAATGCCGCTTGATTTGTCGATTTAATTTCCCAGTTGAGAATAGTCATATAACTGCCGTTTAACGATATTGTCAAATCGACTGATCCGTTATTTTTTGCCAGCGTCGTCGGATTAAATGTGAGAAAAGTCGCAAAGCCGTTTGAATCCGATAATTGTTGTTGATACGGTTTCAGCTTAACTTCGACGATTACGTCGTCGTTTCCCATAAGAAAATCGTAGGTATTTTCAGAACGTCTGGTTGCGGTATTTCCGTTGTATGTTACGCTGTCGACATATTTATCCGTAACTTTAAGGTTGAGGGTAACGGTAACGGTTTCGGCGAATTCCGCTTGTTCTTTGTCAACCGAAACGGCGCATTCTTCTGTTGATTGAACCGTAATCTTATGTTTCGGAAAACCTGGCTGAGAATTGTCTTTATCCGAACAGGACGAAAGCGCAGAAAGACCCGACGCCAAAATCAGCGTAAGGCATAAAGCGATCAATGTTTTTTTGATTTTTTTCATGACATACTCCTTGCGCGAAATGCGCATTTTATCTCGTTGCTTATTGTAACACGACTTAAAATATCAGTCAAATGTTTATATGGTATATGGCGAGAAAGAGTATTTTGTATATATATGGAGCGCTGAAAATTCGTTTTGCGTTTTTACGATATAAGGGCTGGCATGACGGCGGATTGTTATTCTTCCGCTTTCGGCGGTTGCGCGGGTAGTTCGCTCTTTTTCTTTCTGCCGCGTTTTTTCGGCGCGCGCGGCGGAACGGCGGCGACAAGTTCGTCGTGCCGTTTCATAAACGCAAGCATTTTCGCGTTCATCATATACTGCGGCGGGGCGAAATCGTCGGGGTCTTTAAGCGCAAATCCGTTTTCTGCCGGCTTGTTGTCGTTTTGCTGCCGCGCTTTTGTGGCGGAAAAGTCGTTTTTTCCGCTCGCCGCGGAATTGAATTTGTCGATTATATCGAAAAGTCCGATTTTTTCCATTTTTCACTCCTTTTTTGGTTTTTAATGCGATAATTTCGTTGCGTATTTTCAAATATTAGTGTATAATTATAAAGCATATTTATAGGTATGCTTGTATAAATAAAAGTATTCTCTTTAAGGAGCAGGATATGGCTAAAAAATTATTCGCCGTCTTTTGCGCGGCTATTCTGGCGTTATCGCTCGCCGCGTGTTCCAAAGACACTAAAGCGACCGTCACGACCAAAGACGATACGATCGAAACGGTTTCGTCCAACGGCGGTTTTCTCGTCGAAACGGGCGATTACGTTTATTTTCTTAACGGCGAAGTAAGCGCGGCTAAGTATAAAACGGGCGAAGTTACCAAAGGCGCGCTCGTACGCGTCAGAAAGGCCGACATCGCCGCGGGCAACACCGCCGACTGCGATATAATCGTTTCCAAACTCGTCGTTTCCGACGATAAAGACGCCGGCATATATCTTTACGGCGGATATTTTTACTATGCCGCTCCCTCTACCGAAAACGACAGCAAGGGCGAAGTAAAGACCGAAAAGATTTTGTTTTTCAGAACCAAGGCGGACGGCTCGGATACTTCCAGATCCATCGCCGGCAGAGACTTTGACAAGTCGGTCGATTTCCGTTTCGTTCAGTCGGGCGATAACGTTTACCTTGTGGTGAAAGATTCTTCCGAAATCTACGTTTACGACGCGATCGCAAGGGAAGAACTGTTCAGTTATACCGATACGAAGTCTTCCGTGCAGGAATTCATATTCTCTTCCGACGCGGGTGACGCGGCGGCGTTCTTCTCGATTAAACCCGTAAACAAATTTACTTATCCCGACGAAGACGACGACAACCGTCAGACCGAAAACTATTACGAAGTTTACGCGCTGAGATTCGGCGCGGATAAAGCCGAAGTCACGAAAGAACTCGTGCTTGACGGCATAGGCACTTCCGTCAACGGCAATACCGAAAACAAGGGCGTATATCTCAACGGCGCGACTTTCGACCTCATCAGATATACGAACGGCGTTCTGTATTATTCGGTGACCAGTCTCGACACGACGACTTCCGTACTCAAACTTTACAATTACGTCGAAAAGGCAAACCTCACCGAGGCAAACTCGCTTAAATATAACGACAAGACTACGCACGTCACGATGAATTACGGCGACGGCGTTGCCGACTCCGCTTTCGGCGACTCTTCGATGATACTTTCCGTAAACGAAATTCTCTACGTCAATTCCGATCAGGGTCTCATGCTTTACGATTATACCATGACGGGCGACGGCAATAAGCCTTACGGCGCGACGAGAATTCTCTATAACGACCAGATCAAAGGCGCGACGCTCGACTTCATCGTCAGAGAGGGCGCGGACGATTACCTCTACTATCACAACGGTAACGTTTATTACAAGGTAAACTATACCGAAATCAAAGACGGTAAGCACACCACGACAGAGGCGTTCAGAATAAATACTTTCGACGTCAATACGAGTTGGTATAAACCCGAAGTCGTTGCGTTTACCAGCGGCAACGAAACGCATTACGCGTTTATAGCGACTTACAGCGACGATACCTTCCGGTCTTACGTTTACGTCATCGATACGACAGCCGAAAAAGCCGAGTACGAAGAATTCTGCAAAGAAAAGGACGACGACGGCAACGTTACGGGCGAGAAATCCGATGAAGATAAGGCTAAGTTCTACGAGGCGACCACCAAAACGAAAGAAAAATACGAACTCGTCGCGAAGACGCTTTTGGGCAAGATGACGAGCGACGACGCGAAGACCGTCGAAGACGCTCTTAACGAAGATTGATTTGCAAATGACCGATAAATTCGGCAAAAAGAATAAAAACAAGGAGAAAAGGGCTGACGCAAAATATGCGGCGACCCTTTTTCAAGCGAGGTAAAAATGTTACAGGTAAGCGGCGTAAGTCTGCAATTCGGCAGCAGAAAACTGTTTGAAGACGTCAACATAAAATTCACTAAAGGCAACTGCTACGGCATAATCGGCGCGAACGGAGCGGGTAAATCGACGTTTCTGAAAATACTTTCGGGCGAACTCGAACCGCAGAAAGGCGAAGTCATTCTGGATAAAAACGAACGTATGTCGGTTCTTAAACAGGATCAGAACGCCTATAACGACGAAACCGTGGTAAGAACGGTAATGCTCGGACATAAACGCCTTGTAGACATAATGGACGAAAAAGACGCCCTCTACGCGAAAGAGGACTTTTCCGACGAGGACGGCATAAGGGCGGCAGACCTTGAAAACGAATTCGCCGAACTCGGCGGCTGGGACGCCGAAAGCGACGCCGAAAAACTTCTTTCCGCGCTGAATATTCCGACCGAACATTTTGAAATGAAGATGGGCGAACTCGACGGCAAAGAAAAGGTCAAGGTACTTCTCGCTCAGGCATTGTTCGGCAATCCCGACGTGCTGTTGCTGGACGAGCCGACGAATAACCTCGATATAAAGACGACGCAGTGGCTCGAAGACTTCCTTATGGACTTTGAAAACACGATCATCATCGTTTCGCATAACAGATATTTTCTGAATAAAGTCTGCACCTATATCTGCGACGTAGACTTCGGCAAGATCAACGTGTATTTCGGTAACTACGACTTCTGGTACAGAACCAGTCAACTTATAGCGCGCCAGCAGAAAGAACAGAACAAGAAAGCCGAACAGCGCGCCAAAGAGTTGCAGGACTTCATAGCGAGATTCTCTGCGAATGCGTCCAAGTCGAAACAGGCTACCGCAAGAAAGAAAGAACTTGAAAAACTCACGATAAACGATATAAAAGTTTCGTCCAGAAAGTACCCGTATATCAACTTCAAATACGACAGAGAAATCGGCAACGATATACTTTTCGTCGAGAACCTCACTAAAGAAGGGTATTTTGAAAATATTTCTTTCACCGTCGGCAGAGACGACAAAATCGGCATTATCGGGAAGAACAGTAAGGCAATATCCGTCTTATACGACGTGCTCATGGGTAAGGAGACCTCCGACGGCGGCTACTTCAAATGGGGCAAGACCATCACCCCGACGTATCTGCCGTCAGATAACGACGAATATTTCTCGGGTTGCGATTTGTCGCTTGTAGACTGGCTGAGCAGGTATTCTTACGACCATTACGAAGAATTCGTGCGCGGCTGGCTTGCAAGAATGCTTTTCTCCGGCGAGGAATCGCAGAAAAAAGCGTCTGTCATTTCGGGCGGCGAAAAGGTAAGGTGTATGCTTGCTAAAATGATGCTGGAGGCAGGCAATTTCATGATTATGGACGAGCCTACAAACCACCTCGACCTCGAATCGATAACCGCGCTTAACGACGGCTTGTCGGCATTCAAAGGTTGTATGCTTTTGACCAGTCACGACCGCGAACTTATGAATACCGTATGTAATCGTATAATAGAGATTGACGGCACGAAGATTTACGACCGCCCCGTCGATTACGATACATACCTTGAAGAGACCATGAA
>USHO01000049.1 GCA_900554485.1 uncultured Eubacteriales bacterium | reverse complement strand
CGTCGTCAGACCACGGTTCGTTTTATTCTTGGCTGGCATCGTTTCGGATATTACGGCGGCGGTCAGAGGCGTAGACAATCCGGGAATAATAAAAAGCGACACCCGAATCGGACGTCGCCCATAGAATCAGCGGTGCCTTTCGGGTGCCTAAACCTGACATATGTAGTGTGAAAAAACTAAGCAATGTCTGAAAGAACCGCAATTCTATCTATGTTTTGCTTAATTTTCCACGATGTATTTCTGTTGTCAGGTTAGGCAATTTCTATTATATTATATCGCATAACAAAAGTCAAGGTTTTATCGCACGATTTTCGCATCGGTCGGTTAAAATCCACAGGATACGCGAATATAAAAAAGTTCCGCGGGCAAAGCCGCGGAACAAAAATTTATTTTTTTGAATTATACGAGTTCGATTATAGCCGTAGGAGCCGCATCGCCTCTTCTCTCGCCGAGTTGATATATTCTCGTGTAACCGCCCCTCTGTTTGAGTTCTTCCGCTCTTTGAGCGTACTTCGGCGCGATTTCGTTAAAAATCTTCTCGATAAGGGGATGACGAACGCCCGCAGTTCTGTTCTTGAACTCGGTCATGGTCTCCTTGCCGCGCTGTTCCTGCAGATCGTATACGAGAGTCATAATCTTTCTTCTCGCCGCAAGTTTCTTGGGTCCGTCTTTAAGCACTTTCGTGGTTACGTCTTTGCCCTTCTTGTCTTTTACGGTTACGGTCGTTTCGATCGTGTCGTCGTAAGTGTTCATTGCGAGAGTTATGATTTTCTCGGTATAGGGGCGAAGTTCTTTCGCTCTGCCGAGAGTGGTCTCGAGTCTTCCGTACCATAACAGGTTGGACGCCTGATTTCTGAGTACCGCTTTTCTCTGCGTGGTGGTCATACCTAATTTGCCCGACATATTTTAGTCCTCCTTTTCCATTAGTGATAAGCCGTAAGAATTAAGTTTAGCGATGACTTCGTCAAGAGACTTCCTGCCGAGGTTTCTCACTTTCAACATATCGTCTACGGTCTTTTTGGTCAGATCGTCAACCGTGTGAATATTCGCCCTTTTAAGACAGTTGTACGAACGAACGGAAAGATCCATATCTTCTATGTTCATCTCTCTTATCTTCGTTTCCTGACCTACCTGGGAAGGCACGATAATCGGTCCGGACATGACGTCGCTGAGCGAGAAGAGACTTATGTGTTCGCCGAGAATTTTCGCGGCTAGACTTACTATCTCCTTGCCCGAGAACGCGCCGTTCGTCCAGACTTCGAGCGTCAGTTTATCGAAATCGGTATTCTGACCTACTCTGGTCGAATCGACGTTGTAACTTACTTTTTTAACGGGCGTGTAGATCGAGTCTATCGCTATATAGTCGATTTCGTCGGTCTTGTTGGCATCCGCGCCCTTATAACCTCTGCCTCTGCCTACGGTTATATCCATATCGAGAACCCCGCCCTTGTCGATAGTGCAAAGGTAAGCCTCGGGATTAAGCACTTCCACCTCGCTGTCGGACTGAATATCGCCTGCGGTTACGGTGGCAGGTCCGACTACCGAAAGTTTAAGAACTTTCTTGAAGTCGGGCTGAGTGGTAGCGGTCTTGAACGCAACGTTCTTCAGATTGAGGATAATTTCCGTTACGTCTTCCTTTACGCCCGGAACGGTCGAAAACTCATGTTTGACCGCGCCGTTCGCAAACTTTATACCTTGCGCCGCCGCGCCGGGGAGAGACGCCAAAAGCGTCCTTCTGAGCGCATTGCCGAGAGTTAATCCAAAACCTTTTTCAAGCGGCTCCGCAACTATTTTCGCGTAGCATCTGTCTTCGCTTTCGGTAACTTCTATCTTCGGCGTTTCTATTTCCATCATAGTAATATACCTCCTGTTTAATAATTCTTTGGTATATATTATTTAGAATACAACTCGACGATCATCTGTTCGTTTATCTGCGAATCGATATCTTCTCTCGTCGGGAGCGCAAGTATTTTGCCCTCGAGTTTCTCGGTGTCGAAATCAAGCCATTTGGGCATTTTTCCGCTCTTCGCGGTTCCTTTTACGGCTGCGAAATAAGTGGAATCCTTCTTGGTTTCTTTAACGGCAATTACGTCGCCGACTTTAACCTCGAACGAGGCGATGTCTACGGGGCGACCGTTTACGGTGAAGTGCGCATGCGTTACGAGTTGTCTCGCCTGCGAACGGGAAACCGCTATACCCATTCTGTAAACGACGTTATCGAGACGTCTTTCGAGAAGGGAGAGCATGTTCTCACCGGTGATGCCCTTCATCTTATCTGCTTTTTCGTAGTACTCTCTGAACTGCTTTTCGAGTACGCCGTAAATTCTCTTGGTCTTCTGTTTTTCACGAAGCTGGAGTCCGTATTCGGAAACCTTCTTTCTGTCCGCGCCGTGCTGACCGGGAGCTACCGGACGTTTTTCAAACGGGCAGGACGTTTTATAGCACTTATCCCCTTTAAGGAACAACTTTCCGCCTTCGCGTCTGCATAAGCGGCATTTTGCATCGGTATATTTAGCCATTGTTCTCGCTACCTCCTATTATACTCTGCGGCGTTTCGGCGGACGGCATCCGTTGTGAGGAATGGGCGAAACGTCGGAAATGAGTGTTACTTCAAGACCTACGTTGCCGAGAGCGCGGATTGCTGACTCTCTGCCCTGACCGGGTCCCTTAACGAATACTTCGACCGAACGAAGTCCGTGTTCCATAGCCGCTTTGGCAGCGGTTTCGGACGCCTGCTGCGCCGCGAACGGCGTACTCTTTCTCGAACCTTTGTAGCCGAGCGCGCCCGCGCTGCACTGCGTGATGGCGTTACCGTTTGCATCGGTAACGGTTACGATGGTGTTATTGAACGAGGATTGGATATGAACCTGTCCTTTATCAACGTTTTTAAGTTCTTTACGTTTTTTAACGACTTTTTTAGCGACAGCCATTATTTAGTCCTCCTTCTATTACTTGGTAGCGGTCTTCTTCTTGGCGACCGTGCGACGCGGACCTTTTCTGGTTCTCGCGTTTCTCTTAGTGCTCTGACCTCTTACAGGCAAACCTTTTCTGTGTCTTACGCCGCGATAGCAGCCGATTTCCATAAGTCTTTTGATGTTAAGACTTACTTCGCTTTTAAGTTCGCCCTCTACTTTGAGGTGATGTTCGATGTACTCTCTGAGTTTAGCGACGTCGTCCTCGGTAAGGTCCTTTACTCTTACGTCGGGATTGACGCCGGTTTCTTTGAGTATTTTCTGCGCGGTCGGTCTGCCGATACCGTATATATAAGTGATACCGATCTCAACGCGTTTTTCTCTTGGTAAATCTACGCCGGCAATACGAGCCATTTGTATATCCTCCGAATTTTTTTAATAAATAATTTTTTTGTTTTGGGTTGACGCGCTTTCACGCGCCGTAAAAATCAAAAGTAAATCCGTTAGCCTTGTCTTTGTTTATGGCTCTTGTTTTTCGAGCAGATAACCATAACCTTGCCTTCTCTTTTAATGACTCTGCATTTGTCGCACATGGGTTTTACTGATGGTCTTACTTTCATTGTTAAAATCCTCCGATTTTTTTTGGTTATAAAATTGGGTCAGTTTTTGCTACGCCATACTATTCGACCTTTCGTCAGATCGTACGGACTCATTTCGATTTTTACCGAATCCCCGGGAATTATCTTGATATAATTCATACGGAGTTTACCCGAAATGTAAGCGGTTATCACGAATCCGTTCGTAAGTTTTACTTTGAACGTAGCGTTCGGTAACGCCTCTTCGATAACGCCTTCCGCCTCGATTACGTCGTCTTTTGACACAGTATATCTTCCTCCAATTCTATTTTCGCTAAGGTTGCCCTTGCTATATTTTCGCGCGCAGTCAGCGTCTTCCTTTCAGTAAAGTTTACACTTTTTACCATCAGAATTTGCGCGCGCGATTTTTTATCAAAGCGTGAGTATCTCTACTCCGTTGTCGCCGATAAGCACGGTGTTTTCGTAATGCGCCGAAGGTTTCCCGTCGTGTGTAACGCACTTCCAGCCGTCTATATCGACTTCGTAGCCGCCCATATTTATCATGGGCTCTATCGCTATCGTCATATTGCGTTTAAGTCTTATGCCCGTGCCTCTTTTGCCGTAATTCGGAACGCTGGGGTCTTCGTGCAGGTTTTTGCCTACGCCGTGCCCGACCATATCCCTTACGACCGAGAAACCGTTTTCTTCGGCGTGAGCCTGTACCTGCGCCCCGATGTCGCCGAGCGCGCTGCCGATACAGATGCCCTTGATGCCTTCAAAGAAACATTCCCTCGTAACGTCGATGAGTTTCTTCTTTTCCGGGCTTATATGCCCGACGTAAAGACTTCTTGCCGCGTCGCCGTGGAACCCGTTGAAGTACGCGCCCACGTCCACGCTGACGATCATATCCTCTTCGATTATTCTGTCCGACGGGAAACCGTGAACGACGACCTCGTCTATCGAGATGCACGTCGCGGTCGGAAATCCGCCGTAACCTAAAAACGAAGGTTTCGCCCCGCAGGCCACTATATAATCGTGAGCAATCTTATCGAGTTCTCTCGTGGTCATGCCCGCCTTTATCTTATCCTGACAGAGGTTGAGAACGTCTCTCACTATTGCGCAGGGTTTGCGCATAAGTTCGATTTCTTTATCGCTTTTAATGTAAATCATGTTTTCAGCCTAACTTCCGGACGATTGTCTCGAACACTTCGTCCATCGTTCCGTCTCCGTCGACGTCGACGAGAACTCCGCGTTCTTTATAATATTCGGTCAAAGGAGCGGTCTGACCGACGTATACGTCAAGACGACTTTTTACTGTCTCCTCGTTATCGTCGGCTCTCTGCGTGAGATTTCCGCCGCATTTGCCGCATTCCGTCTTACCGTCAAGATAATCTATATGGTAAGATTCGCCGCACTTGCCGCAAACTCTTCTGCCGGTAATTCTTCTCATCAGTTTGTGTAAAGGCACGTCTATGTTGACGACCTTGTCGACTTCCGAAAAATCGTCAAGCGCTTTCGCCTGAAATACGTTTCTCGGAAACCCGTCGAGAAGATACCCGTTTTCGCAGTCTTTTTCCTGCAACCTGTCTTTGACTATCCTGATCGTTACCTCGTCGGGGACGAGTTGACCTTTGTCTATATAAGACTTTGCCTCGACCCCGATCGGTGTACGTTCTTTGATGTTTTTTCTGAAAATGTCGCCCGTCGATATATGCGGCACTTTATACCTTTCGGCAAGCCTTACGGCCTGAGTGCCTTTACCCGCGCCGGGCGCGCCTAACAAGACTATCTTCATCTTACTTCAGGAATCCTTTATGCGCTTTCATCATTATCTGGGATTCGAGCGCGGTGTTGAACTCTATCGCGACGGATACGCAGATGAGCATTCCCGTTGCGCTGAACGCGCCCGAACTTGCGTTCGACGGAAGAATAAGGTTAAGCACTACCGTCGGGATAAGCGCAAGTATCGCAAGGAATATCGCTCCGAAAAGCGTAAGTCTGTCGTTTATCTTTTTAAGATAGTCCGCAGTGGGTTTACCGGGTCTGATACCCGGGATAAATCCGCCGTTCTGCTGAATCGTCTTGGAAATATCTTCGGGGTTGAACTGTATCTGCGAGTAGAAGAACGCGAAGAATACGATGAACAGGCAGAGAGCGATCGCGTAGAACGGATATCTCGAATTCGCGCCGAGCCATGTGCTCCACCACGACGAACCTTTGGTCCAGCCGACGAGAGCGAATATAAGTTCGGGGAACGAAAGTATCGAAAACGCGAAGATGAGCGGCATAACGCCGTTGGCGTTGACCTTTATCGGAATAACGGTCGACTGTCCGCCGTACATCTTGTTGCCCTTTATCTGTTTGGCGTACTGAACGGTTATCTTTCTTTCGGCAAGTTCCACCCATACGATCGCGCCGAATACGACGATGATTATAAGGAGATAACCCACGAATCTGAGCAGTTCTATTCTCGCGGTCGAATCGAAACTTCCGCCGAAGACCGTCGTGCATTCCTGTACGAAGAACTGTCCGGCAGACGCGATGATACCCGCGAAGATAAGCAGCGATATACCGTTGGAAACGCCGTGATCGGTTATTCTTTCGCCGATCCACATCGTTATGCAGGTACCTGCCGTATAGAAGAGTATCATTATAACGTAGGTAAGGAACTTCGTAAATCCGGTAACGTTATCCGCGCCGCCCGCAAGAAGTCTTACGAGTTGGCTGTCCGAACCCGTTACGCTGCCGTAACTTACTAGTATGCCTACCGACTGAATCACCGCAAGGAGCAATGTGAGATAACGCGTGTAGTTGGCTATCTTCTTTCTGCCCTCTTCGCCCTGTTTGGATAATCTTTCGAGCGGGGGAATCGCAACCGCAAGCAGCTGAATTATAATCGAGGAGTTGATGTACGGTCCGATACCCATTGCGAAAAGCGTGCCTTGCGCGAGCGAGCCGCCCGTCATCATACTCATGATCTGAAGATAAGAGGTCTGCGTCAAATCGGTTTCGCTGAGCAAAGCCGTACCTACGCCGGGAACGGGAATGTAGCAGCCTATTCTGTAAATAAGCAGGAACAAAAGCGTCCACCAGATTTTTACTCTTATCTCTTTGACCTTAAATGCTTTTTTGAGAGTTTCGAACATCTTTTACCTCCGCTGTGGCTCGTTAAGCCTGTTCGCAGGTGCCGCCCGCTTTTTCGATCGCCTCTTTCGCGGCTACCGAGAACTTAGCGGCTTTTACGGTCAATGCGACGTTCAATTCGCCGCCCGCAAGCACTTTGAGACCTACCGCGTTCTTGACTTCTTTGATGAGACCCGCGTCAAGCAAAGTCTCGAAATCGACGACCGCGCCGGCCTCGAAAGCGGAAAGTTGTTCGAGGTTTACTACGGCGTAAACCTTTCTGAAATGATTGTTGAATCCGCGTTTGGGAACTCTTCTCGTCAACGGCATCTGACCGCCTTCGAATCCGGGTCTTACGCCGCCGCCGCTACGCGCCCACTGACCTTTGTGACCTTTACCGGAGGTCTTACCGAGTCCGGAGCCGATACCGCGACCGAGTCTTTTGACGGAAGTTCTCGAACCTTCCGCGGGACTTAAAGTATCTATTCTCATTGTCTGCCTACCTTACGCCTTTTCGACCTTTACGAGGTGAGGAACGAGCGCGAGTTGACCTCTGAGCGCCGCGTTATCCGTAAAGACCTTAGACTGATTTATTTTGTGAAGTCCGAGCGCCTCGCAAACCGCCTTCTGCTTGGGAAGGCACGCGATGGTGCTTTTAACGAGAGTTACTTTCAACTGTTCGACAGTTTCCTTTTTCTTCGTTGCCATTCGAAAGCCTCCTTACGCCATAATCTCTTCTGCGGATTTTCCGCGAAGAGCCGCGACCTGTTCGGCGGTTCTGAGTTCGTTGAGACCCGTGATTACGGCTTTAACCATATTTACGGGGTTGGACGAACCGTGCGATTTCGTTCTTATGTTTTTAATGCCTGCAGCCTCCATGACCGCGCGGACGGGACCGCCCGCGATAACGCCGGTACCTTTTGCAGCGGGTTTAAGAACCACGCGGCTGGCACCGTAGCAAGCAACTATTTCATGAGGAATAGTTGTGCCTTTAAGGGAGATTCTGACGAGATTTTTCTTTGCGTCTTCAATGCCCTTGTTGACTGCATCGGGTATCTCGACGGACTTGCCGAGGCCTACGCCTACAACGCCGTTTCCGTCGCCGACAACCATCAGAGCGGCAAACTTCATTTTTCTACCGCCCTT
>USHO01000048.1 GCA_900554485.1 uncultured Eubacteriales bacterium | reverse complement strand
TGTACGGATCGCTCGTTCCGTCGAGCCACCCTAAGAAATTGTAATCGGGGTCGGCAAGCGCAAGCACGGGTTCGCCGTCTTCGCCTTTGGCGACGAGTTGTTCGTCGTTGCCCTCGAAAATACCGCCGTCGGTCTCCGAAAACGCGCCGAACATGGCGAAAGCCTTGTAATCTATCGCGACGTATTTAAGCGTGTAAAACTCTTCCCTCGTGGGTTTAAGGTCTTCGACGACCTTTCCGCCGTCGGGGATAACGCCTTTCGCGCCGAGCGCGCTTACGGTAGTACCCGTACCCGCGAACACCAGCGACAGACTTAAAACGAATATCGTCACCCATGAAACAGCGTATTTAAGGGCTTTCGGTTCGACCGAATTAAGCGCGCGCGTTGCGTCTTCGCGCTGTTTCATCGCGATGAACGAATCGTCGTGTTCGAGTTCGGACATGGTGAGAATTCTCTCTTCCAGACCGAGCGCGTCGAGACGCTTTGAAATGCTTTTCGTATTCGGGCGGAATTTCGCGAAGTATAAAATCGGGGTTAAAACGACGGTTATACCCGCAACCGCTCCGATGACTATCCACATGGCGTTAAACCCGAAGTACCAGGCTACGAACGCCGCCAGCCCTGCTGCAAAGAGAGCCGCGGTTGCGGAAATCATAAGAGATTTCAGCGCACCCTCTCTTGCGAGTTTATTATAGAATTTTTTGAAAACCGATTTATTGTTCATATTCCGGGCTCCTTTTCTTCTGATTGTTGTTTACTGTTTTTGCAACCGCTCCGCGGTAATATACCCTGCCGGGGGATTGCCACGGGGTATCTTATAAAACTGCAAATCGAATAGCGTTCATCCGCCCGAAATCGGGCGGAAACGCTATTCGTTTACACTAGTTTGTGAAGTTTTCGCGCAATTTTTACGCAGACTTTACCTATGCGTCATCGCACCGCTTATGCCGCAGCCTCGGCGCGCTTATAGATAATGTTGGCATTACACCCGTTCGCCCAGCCGGCATTCCACCCGGAAGGAAGATTGCCCTCTTCATAATCGACGAGCCTTATCGTCTGCGCGTCGGTCCAGCCGCTGAACGCGCCTGCATAAACCGTTTGTACGGTAGACGTCAGAGTGAGCGAAGTCAACGAAGTGCATCCTCCGAACGAGTTGGCGCACAATGTATTTACGTTGGGCATTTCGACGGATTCGAGCGAACTGCAGTTCATGAACACGCTGTTACCTATCGCGGTTATCTTGTCGCCCAATACCACCGAACGAAGAGAAGTACAACCTTTGAATACCGCTATCGGAGTGGTAGGATACAATGTCGTAGTTCCCATATATTCGATTCTCGGCAGGTTGAGTTCGGTTATTGCCGCACAGTTGATGAATGCCTG
The DNA here is from genome assembly GCA_900554485.1 of uncultured Eubacteriales bacterium. Classification (GTDB taxonomy): domain Bacteria; phylum Bacillota; class Clostridia; order Christensenellales; family Borkfalkiaceae; genus UBA10281. The sequence goes on along the minus strand of USHO01000048.1, from coordinate 6,628 downwards.
ATTGTCAATTCCCGTAACCGCGCTCATATCGAAATCGTCAAGCGTCAGTTTCGTACAACCGTCGAAGACATGGCTGCCGACTCTCTTAACTTTATTGACACTGGTAACGCTTACAAGATTTACGCAGTTGCTGAACATATAATCGTAAATATAGTAATTGTCGTTACCGGAGTTGTCAACCATTATGCCGCTTATTTTTATTGACTTCAGACCTTTCGCTCCGTCGAATATACGTCCGTCGCGGTAGCCGGTCTTTGCCGCCGAGAAATCGAGATCGAGTTCCGCGGTTTCCGCAAAAGCATTCTGGAATGCGTATTCGTTGAGACTTGTCACATTTACGGTATTTACCATTTTAGTAATACCGGAACATCCTCTGAATGCATACGAACCGACATCGACATTACCTACGCCGAACGTAACGTTTGTAATCGACGTGCAGGCGTCAAACAGATAACTCGGTAATTCGGATGCGTTCAATACGAGATTCGTAAACGACAACTGCTTATCGTTCTGGAATGCACTCGAGCCGAACGTAGTAACGTATTCGAGATTGATCGTCGTAAGAGCGGTACAACCTTTGAATGCGGCAACTCCTATTTCTTTTACCGTGGACGGAAGATTTACCGTCGTTATGGTCGTATTGCCGCCGAATGCGTTGGCTCCGATTGCCGTTGTACCTTCTTTAACGGTTAAACTTTCCGCTTTACCGATATAAGATACCAACGTGTTGCCTTTATAAATGGCTTTGTCGACAAAATCCATATCCACGCCGTCTTTAATTTTCAGTTCCAGATTGTCGCTGCAACCGGTAAACGCTTCGCCGCCGATGTCGATAGCCGAATTTACAGTTATCTTGGCAAGGTTTTTACAACCGTTAAACGCGTTTGCCCCGATGTCGGTGAGAGATTCGGGCAAGACAATCTCGGTTAAAGACGTACAATTCTTGAAAGCATCCTTACCTATGGATTGTAATTGATTGCCCATAGTTACGTTCGTAAGATTTGTGCAGCCGCTGAATGCTTTGGTTATTATTTTCTGAACGTTTCCGCTTATCGTTACGGTTTTCAACGCCGTACAACCGATGAACATTTCTTCGGGAATATCCAGTTTAGACTGATAATCTACGGTTGTCAACGCCGTACACCCCTTAAAGATGCGTTTGTTGAGTTTGCTGGCGGTCGTATCGAGGAAGTTATCCGGTATGACTACCGACGTAAGTTTCGTACAAGCCTCGAACGCGCTTTCGCCTATAAACTTGGTTCCGCCGAGTTTAAGCGTCGTTACGCCGCCGTTCTTAAAAGCGGTGTTGTTTATCGTAAGTCCGTTGGTCTGAGACAAGTCAACGACAGCAAGCGCGGACGTACCCGCAAACGCTCCGTTGCCTATCTTCTGCAATGTCGCAGGGAATTCAAACGACTTAAGCAATATGCAGTTCTGGAAGGCATAGTTTCCGATCTCCGTAAGCGAAACGGAGTTCATATTTACGGTGGCGAGCTTTTTACAACCGTCAAAAGCATTCGCATTTATTTTGGTTACGTTTTCACCTATCGTAACGGTAGTAAGATTTGTACAACCGTTAAACGCGCTGTCTCCTATACCGCCGCTTAACGGGTCAAAATTAACTGTCGTAAGACCCGTACAACCTTTGAACATATTCTTCAACACGCCGGCGGTAAGTTGATTATGAATGTCAACCGATTTAAGCGCCTTACATCCGTTGAATATATCGCCACCGGAGAATTCGCCGACTTTATCGAAATCGAAACCGGTCAGAACCGAACATCCGTTAAACACTTTTTGTTGCAGATTAACGGTTGCATCGGGCGTTGCTTCATTGAATGTAACCGTGGTCAACTTCTTACATCCGTTAAATGCAGAACTGCAAACTGTCTTCAGATCTTTCGGCAAATTTACGGTCACGAGACTCGTACAACCATCGAACGCACTGCCGCCTATTACTGTTACTTCGTCGGGGATCGTAATGCTCTTTAACGAAGTACACGCCTTAAACGGACCGTTTTTGTAAGCTCCGCTTACGCCCAACGCCGTCAGTGCCGGCAATTTGTCGTCTTCGTAAGCGGCGGTTCCGTCTTCGTTCGGCGTTGTCTTTTCAAGACGAAGAAGTACGAGTTTGGTACAACTGTTGAATACGTCCGCACCGATTTCTTTCAACTGAGAAACCTCGCCGTTGGCGGTCAAGCCGAACGTTACGGTCGTAAGTTTTGCGTTGCTTGCAAAAGCGGATCTGCCGATCGAAACTATATCGCCGGGGAGCGCGACTTGCGTCAACGCCGCATTCTGGAAAGCATAATCGGGTATCGCACAGGAATATCCTTTTTCAAATTGCAGACTTGCCAAAGACTTACAATTATAGAAAATGTAAGAATCGGTTTTATTTATTCTCTTCGGCAAGGTTACCGAAGTTATGCCCGTTCCGCTGAACGCATACAAGCCTATTTCAAGCGGTTTTTCTTCTTCGCCCTCAGCCGTAGCCTCGAAAGTCAACGCGGTTAAAGCCGTTATACCCTTAAATGCGTTATCGCTTATTTTCGTTACCGTTGCGGGTACCTCATAACTCTTGAGGGTCGCTTTCGCATTGGGCAGCACATAAGCGATCAACGTTTTTTCGTTGTTCAGTACGACGCCGTTATCGATACATACTTCGGTAGGGGTTCCATCTCCGTTTTCGCCGAAAGCGATGGTTTTAAGGGCGGATGCGCCTTTTGTGATATTACAAATCGTTTCCGCCGAGACGTTTACCGGCAGATACAACGTCGCAAGTACGGATTTTACGGTGCCCGTAGTATCGGCAAATACCGATACGCCGATCTCGGTTACGCTTGCAGGCAACTTAAACGTAGTTATTTTCGTAGCGACGAAAGCATTTTTGCCGATTTTTTCGACCCGGCAACCGTCCGCAAAACTTACGTCGGTCAAGCCGTTGCTGTAAGGATATACCGTACCATTCCTTAAACCGGTATTAGCGCAAAACGCATAATCGCCGATAGATTTAAGCCTTGCGGGGAACTCTATCTTCGTGAGTCTCGGACAGGCGAAGAACACCTGTTTGCTGGTACCTATATAATCGTTATCGGCATCATCGATTTCGAGAGGTTCGGTACCGCCGTCCTCGAATTTGATTTCGGTTACGAACTGACAGCCGAAGAACGCGCCTTCACGGAAAGAAGTTGCCTCTTTGGCTATCGTTACCGCGCCCTCTCTGCCGAACGGACACATTACGACGGTCTTTTTGTCGGCAGTATATAACACGCCGTCATAAGACCAGAAGTCTCCGCCGTCTTCCGCAACGGTATACCTTTCGATTACATACGTTTTTGCAGACGCATCGGCGGCATACTTCGCAGGGCTTGCGCCGAAAGACATATTCGCGTAGTTATTTTCCGACGCGTTATTTGTTCTGCCGAATTCAAATATATCGTACGTTCCGCTGAACCCGCTGATACGTTTGGGAAGTTTAAGTTCTTTCAAAGATATACATCCGTTGAATACCTCTCTCGCGAACGACAACGGTAACTCTCCGCCCTGCGTAAACGTAATATTCGTCAGAGCCGAGCAGGAATTGAATGCGTAACTGTCTATGGCTCTTGTTCCCGTATTGTTGTCATTGGCAACAGTGGCAGGTATGGTTATCGATTCGAGAGCTTTACAATTATCGAACGCATGCTGCGGAATATTTTTCGTTCCCTCTCTTAAAACCACGGTCTCGAGAGCCGAACATTTTTGGAATACATAAGTACCGAGAGTAAGCGGCACGATATTACCGTCCGAACATTCGGTAAACGTGACATTCGTCAATTTACCGTCGGACGCAAATGCCCGCATTCCTATTTCGGTTACCGTGGACGGAATTATTATCGACTCGAGTTCGTCGCAACTATTGAATGCGCCCGCTCCGATAGTCTGTAACCCCTCATTCAGTACCACGGTTTTCAATTTCGATTTTTCCGTACCGTATCTGCGGAAACAATCGTCGCCGACAGAAACCGTCCTTGCGGGAAGTTCTATCGAAACAATCGCCAGACAGTTGTAGAACGCCTTATCGCCTATCGTAAGCGGAACGGATTGTTCGCCTGCGGCGGATTCGAGGAAGTTGACCGTAGTCAGATATTCACAACTTTCAAACGCGCTTTCGCCGATTTCGGTCAAACCTGCCGGTATGGTTATTTCGGTTATATTGTCTCTGCCGTTGAATACGCCGCCGCCTATACGTTTTGTGGCGGGGTCGAGCGTATAATTACCGCTGAGACCGCTGGGGTAATAGAGTATGGTTTCTCTGCCCTTGCTGTAAAGTACGCCGTCGACGCTCTCGAAGTTGGGGTTGGTCGCGGGAACTATAACTTCCTGCAGATTTCTACATTTATAGAATACCGAACTGAATTCCATTTCGCCGACGTTGTCGGTTATTTCCACGGAAGTAAGTCCGTTACATTCGGCAAACGCATACGCGCCGAACCTGAGGTTGCTGCTTACTTTGCTTAAGTCGAGGTCGGCAAGATTGTCGCAATCCTCAAACGCGCTTTCGCCGATAACTTCGAGCGAAGAAGGCAACACGAGCGATTCTACGCAGTTATCGTAGAAAGCCTTTTTACCGATTTCTTTAACGCACGAAACTTTACCTGCGGTTTCGCCGAAAGTTATCGTATTGATAAGTCTGCAACCCTCGAATGCGCTTTCGCCGATAGTTAAACCTAACGGATCGTCGCCCGCGCCGAATTCGACGGTACGCATTGCGTTGAGGTCATAAAATGCCTTTTCGCCGATCGAAACCATTCCCGCATGGAAGGTAACTTTGTTGAGGGCGTAATAAACGTTTTTGATTTCGCTGGACTGTCTGTACATATCGAACGCATGCGCGCCGATTTTCGTGACTATGTTGGGTACGACGAATTCATAAACGGTGTTGTTGTTTTCGGTGACCGCATTGAATTCTTTCTTAAGCGGACAGAAGATTATTTCGGACTTGTCGCCGTTGGTAAGTATACCGTTCGCGCCCGCGCCGTCTTTCTCGGTAAGAGAGGAGTAAACCTGCCCTTCGCATTCGCCCGTAACGTTTATCTCTTTAAGGTTTCTGAATGCGTTGAAAGCCTTCGTCACGTTCGCTATTTCTTTCAGCCTTGCGGGAAGTTCGAGAGTTTCGAGGTTATCGCAACCCGAAATCGCGTCGCCTGCAAGCGTAAGGCTTACGAGTTTCTGTTCGCCCTCGGGCATTCTGAAAGTGACTTTGGTAAGGTTCTTACAATCAATGAAAGCCTCTTTCGCCACTTCGGTGACGCTGGCGGGTACGATTATTTCGGTGAGCCCCGACTTATAGAAGTTACGCGAACCGAGTCTCGTAACGCCGTAAGGTATCGTATACGCGCCGGTAAGTACCGACGGAGTCGCGACGAGTTCCGTCTCGCCGGTTATCTTGTTGTTATAGAGCAACGATCCGTCGACCGCCATATAAGCGGGGTTGGCAACGGGCGTAGCCCCTGCGGGAGTGTAAACCGCATACGTCTCTATCTTCGTACAACCGTAGAATGCAGTCGACGCGATGAACGTTACGGAATCGGGTATGTTGATCTTAACCAGATTTTTGAAATTCTGGAAAGCATATTCGCCGATGGAAACGACCTTTTTACCGTCGTGCGTGGCGGGTACGGTCAGTTCGGTGAGTTTTGAACCCGCAAGTAACGGGTTTGCGGTAAGTTCGTAGTCTCCGCCGATAAGAGAATACTTATACGCGTCTTTATAAACCGCATAAAGTTTGATATTGTCGGCGGTATGCTGCCACGGGCGGAGCGAATTACCGAGTTCGTCGGTATATTGTATGCCGCCCTTTCCGTCGGCGGAAGAGAACCAGCCGGCGAACACTTTATCGTTGTGTTCGGCTTTTACGGTCGGCGGGGTTATGTTGTAATCTTTGGTGTAAACCACGTCCGCCGTAGCGTCCGCGCCCTCGCCCTCTTCGCCGTATTCGAGTTGCGCAGAATACGTCTTCGGCGTCCAGCCGGCGTAAAGAACAAGGTCGGTACTGCCGTAGAAATATTCTTCGGAGTACTGTCTGCCGTTTACGCCCGTCGCGCTTGCGGAGTTATACCAACCTGCGAAGTTATAACCTTCGCGGGTGGTGGTCGGCAGGTTCATCGGATCGCCGACAGCCTTATAAGCAACGTCGACTTTCTCGCCCTGCATTGCATCGAAAGTGAATTTATAAGCATAGACGGTATACGTCGCGGTTTCGTCGTCCGCGCCGTCGGCGGTTGCGAACTTAACCGTAAGAACGTTGTCGCCCGCCTGAGTAAGCGTTACGGCATATTCGTTAGACGCGGTCTTATACGCCTTACCGTTTACGGTAACTTCGTATTCGGTCGCGCCGACGACGTAATTCCACGTAAGCACGCCGCGGTCGTATTTAAGCGATTTGTCAAGCGCGTAATAACGCATATCGAGCGCGTCGCTCCAAAGCGATTCCGCAGTCTCGAATTTAGCTTTTACGGCTACGGTGAAATCCTGCCCCTTGGGGTCTTTACCGACCAGTTCGCGGATCTTTTCGCCGAGAGCGAAAGTCGCGTCGGCGGTCTCGTATTCGTTGCTGCCGATACGAACGACGTAACCGGTAGCGTTT
>USHO01000047.1 GCA_900554485.1 uncultured Eubacteriales bacterium | reverse complement strand
CCGATGCGAAGTACCTCTGTTGCGAGGTCGCGGGCGAGGCGTATAAAGAATACGGACTTACGGGGCTTACGCCGATGAAATCCCGCCCGGCGGAGGGCGATCGTAACGACACGGGCGAAATCAAGTTTTTTCATCGCGTCGGACCGCATTTTTTCAGCCGCGAGGACTGGGAGTTTTACATAAAGTGTCTGCAAGACTGATTTGTTGAAAAGACCCCGTCGGACGATGTCGTCCGACGGGGTCGATATATGCGGCGTTCCGCGGTCAGTTCTTTTTCTTTTTATCGTCTTCGTCGGTTTCGCCGTAGACGATATTTTTATTTTCCTTCATAAGAGCGGCGGAGAAATCGTCGAAATGGTCGGGCGCGACGATAATTCTTAACGGCGAGCCGTCTTTGAAGACCACCGTAAGCACGTCGGTCTTTACGTTTTTTATAATGCTTTCCGCATCGGCGGCTTTGTATTCGTCTTTCAGAAACCCGAGACGCACGATCAGTTTGCCGTTTTCGGTTTTATAGTACGAATTTACGAGCAATGCGATTATGAACGCCGCGCATACGAGCGGCAGAACGAGGCATAACGCGAGCGATGCGTAATCGTAACCGCTCATGCCCATAAAGTCGGCGTTGATTGCTTTTACCAGTCTTATTACGTTAAGGGTGAAACACGCTACGGCGACCAGCGACACGAGGATCACAAGTACGGTAACGTATATCGATTTGTTTATTTTGTATCTGAACTTCATTTTTTCCGCTCCGACCGTTTATTCCCGTTAAGTATATAATATTTTTACGCAAAAAGCAAGTCGTACGGTAGCGTTTTTTATTCGTTTATGTTAAAATCTTGACAGTATGAGTATTTTGGACATTAAAGGTTTATCTCACAGATACGACGACCGCGACCTGTTCGTGAATTCCGACCTCACGATAAACAACGGCGAGCATATAGGCGTCGTCGGACTTAACGGGGCGGGTAAATCCACGTTTATAAACATTCTGGCGGGCAAATTGTTGCAGGACGAGGGTGAGGTCAGACGCCTGCCGGGTCTGCGCGTAGGTTATCTCGATCAGCACGCTACTTTGCCGAAAGACGAAACGGTTATGGCGTATCTGAGGAATGCGTACGCATACCTCGACGACGTGAACGAGAAACTCGAAAAAATGTACGCCGATATGGCGACCGCCGACGGCGACGAACTCGACAGGCTGATAGACAAATCGGCTAAACTTCAACAGAAACTCGACGAAGCGGGTTATTACGACCTCGAATCTTCGATAAAGAAAGTCGCCAACGGTCTCGGTATAAATAAAGTCGGATATGATGCGGTTATCGGTACTTTATCCGGTGGGGAAAGAGCCAAACTTATGCTGTCGAAACTGCTTTTGGAAGAGCATGACCTGACCCTTCTGGACGAGCCGACTAATTTCCTCGACATAGAACACGTCGAGTGGCTCGTAAAATATCTGACGTCTTATAAAAAGACGTTTCTCGTCATATCGCACGACGTGGCGTTTCTCAACCGCGTGGCGACGACGATCGTAAGCATCGAAAACGGGATGATAAGAAAATTCTCGGGCAACTACGACAAATACCTCGAACAGCGCGAAATGCTGAACAAACAGTACGAAGACAGTTATAACCGCCAGCAAGCCGAGATAAAGAAAATGCAGGATTACATCGCCAAAAACGGGGCGAGGGCGTCCACCGCCGGCATGGCGAATTCGCGTAAAAAAATGCTTGAAAGAATAGAAGTTATGGCTAAGCCTTCGGTAGAGAGAGACTGCGCGTTTTCGTTCCCGTATATCGAACTCAACACGAAGGACATGCTCGTCGTGAAAGACCTGAAAATCGGTTACGACCGACAACTTATACCGTCTGTTACTTTGCATATGAATTCGCGGGATAAAGTGTGGATAAGGGGAACGAACGGTGTCGGCAAAACCACGCTGATAAAGACGCTTTTGCATAAGATACCGTTGCTCGGCGGTTCGTTTTTATTTCACCCGGCAGCAAAAATAGGCTATATCGAACAGGAACTCCGTTTCGACAACGGCAATCTTTCGGCTTACGGCGCATATCTCGACGCGTATCCGCGCTCCTCGCAGAAAGAGGTACGCGCGGCTCTTGCGAAAGTCGGGCTTGCCGGCGAACTTGCGACAAAGCCGGTCTCAAATCTTTCCGGCGGCGAGATGATGCGTCTCAAACTGGCGATTACGGGCAATTCGTCGTCTAATATTCTGATACTCGACGAGCCGACGAACCATCTCGACGTCAAGGCGAAAAAAGCCCTGAAAGAGGCTCTTTCGGCATACGAAGGCGCGCTTATTCTGGTTACGCACGAACCCGACTTTGCCGACGGGCTCTGTAACGTAGTGTTCGATGCAAGGTCGAAATAACGGGTTTAACGGCAAAATAGACATCGCAAAAGGAATTCGTTTATTAAAATTCCGCTGTTTTTATTGCATTTTTACCGTTCCTATGATATTATAAATACAATAAATACTCTTGAAGGAGGTAAAATGCGTGTTTTCGGCGTTGCTCGCTAAACTCAAAGAGGCGTTGATTTCGGTTCTTCCGGTCGCGCTGATAGTCGTTATTCTTCACTTTACCCCCCTCGTAAACCTTACAAACGCCGAACTGATTACTTTTATAGTATCGGCAATCGCTCTGGTCGTCGGTATAGGGTTGTTCTCCCTCGGCGCGGACCTGGCTATGATGCCCATGGGCGATCATATCGGCGCGGGACTGTCCGGACTCAAAAAAGTAAATCTGCTGCTCGTCGTATGTTTTCTGATGGGAGTGCTGATAACCGTCGCGGAGCCCGACTTGTCCGTTCTCGCGACGCAGGTCAAAGACAAGATAAACCCCACCGTGCTGACGATAAGCGTCGGCGTCGGCGTCGGATTGTTTCTGTTGCTTGCGGTGCTTAAAATACTGCTCAAACTGCAACTGTCGATGATGCTGTTCTTTTTCTATTCCTGTATGTTCGCGTTCGCGTCGCTCGTCGTTATAACCGGCAACGGAGATTTCCTCGCGCTGGCGTTCGATTCGGGCGGCGTTACCACCGGACCGATCACCGTTCCGTTTATAATGGCACTCGGCATAGGTATAGCGACGACGCTCGGCGGGAAAAATCAGAGCGAAAACTCGTTCGGACTGGTCGCGCTGTGTTCGGTAGGTCCTATCCTTGCCGTAATGCTTTTGGGCGTGGCGTCGAGCGGCGACGTCGCGTATAAACTCCCGGACTATTCGATAAATCTGTCCGCCGTCGGTTCTACGTTGTTGACGACGGCTAAAGAAGTCGCAATCGCGCTTGTTCTCATAGTGGCGTTTTTCGCGGTGTTGCAATTCACATGCCTGCACCTGCCGAAAAAGAAACTTGTCAAAATCGGCGTCGGCGTAGCGTTTACGTTCGTTGGGCTACTGATATTCCTTACGGCGGTTGCCGTAGGCTTTATGCCCGTAGGGTTCAAAATAGGCGAATGCCTTTCCGATCTGCCGGTATGGGCGACGTCGCTTATAGGATTTATACTCGGGCTTGTGGTTGTTCTTGCCGAGCCCGCCGTACAGGTCCTCAATAAACAGGTCGAAGAAATCACCGATAAAACGGTAAGCAAAAAATCGATGATGATCGCTCTTTCGGTCGGCGTAGGCGTTTCGATCGCGCTTTCGATGATAAGGGCGTACTTTGAATTCAATATATTATACTATCTGATACCGGGGTATTTGCTGTCGCTCGGGCTTGCGTTTTTCGTGCCGCCGGTATATACGGCGATAGCGTTCGATTCGGGCGGCGTTGCGAGCGGTCCGCTTACGTCGAGTTTCATTCTGCCCCTCGCGATAGGCGTATGTTCGGCTCTTCACGGCGAAGCGAGCGTTCTTTCCAACGCTTTCGGCGTGGTGGCTATGGTTGCTATGACGCCGCTTATAACGATCCAACTTCTGGGCTTTAAGGCGGTAATAACCAAACGCGTCCGCGCGAACATCGCCATGAGGAAGTTCCTCGCCGCAGACGACGATCAGATAATTTACTTTTAAGGGGGCGTCATGTCAGAAAGACTCAGATCCGCGATAAGAAGAACAGAGAACAAAATCGCCCGCGACGAGAAACCGTCCGCGCCGCATAAACTTTCGCTGATTTTTACGGTAGTGCCGCGAAACAAATCGGAATTTTTCGCCGATTTTTTGCAGGATTACGAAATCAATGCCGAATATCTGCTTTCGGCAAGCGGAACGGCATCGGACGCCACGCGTTCGGCTCTCGGAATAGTGTCAAACGATAAAGCGGTTATCGTCGGCGTGATACGCGGCGACATGATAAAACCCGCATTGGAAGGGCTGGAAGAAAAGTTCCGCACCGTAAGGGGCGGAAAGGGCATTGCTTTCGTTACGCCGATGACCAGTCTCGTCGGAGTGGCTGTCTACCAATTTTTAAGCAATAAGGAGAAATAATATGACGGGCGAATTTGCACACGAAGTAATTTTCTGTATAGTAAACGCGGGCTTTTCGGATGCGGTTATGGATGCCGCGCGCGAATTCGGCGCAAAGGGCGGCACGGTTCTGCACGCAAGGGGTACAGCCAACCCCGAGGCGGAAAAATTGTTCAACATCACCGTGCAACCCGAAAAAGAAATAGTGATGATACTCGTTGATACGGATAAAAAAGACGAGATTCTTAAAAATCTTTATACTAAAGTCGGGCTTAAAACTCCCGGCTACGGAATAGCGTTTTCAATGCCGGTCAGCGACGTCGTAGGAATAGGAGAGTAAAACATGAGGTATATCTTTCCGGTAAAAATAGCGGCGGCGGATGGGGATATAACTTCCGCCGAAAATCTTCTTAAAGAAAAAGTTCTCCAGATAGGGCTTTACGAGCCTGTCACGACGGCGATAAAAGGCGGAGGCTATATGGTCTTCGATTTCGGCAAAGAATTGTCCGGCGGCGCGAGAATTCTCACGCGGGCGGCAAAGGGCGAAACGGGTGTCAGACTGCGTTTCGGCGAATCCATAGGCGAAACTTTTGCCGAACTCGGCGAGAAAAACGCGACTAACGACCATTCGTCGAGGGATTTTACGGTAAATCTTTCAAACTGGTCGGATATGACGTTCGGACAGACCGGTTTCAGATTTCTGAGAATAGACTTCCCGGCGGGCGGAGAGTTCGTCATAAAATCGGTAGTCGCGGCGTGCGATGCCGACGAAAGGACCGAACGGGGTAAATTTACCTGCGACGACGAACTTCTGAACACCGTGTGGACAACCGCCGCGTATACGCTCAGGCTCTGTCTTAAAAACGGTTACGTCTGGGACGGAATAAAGAGGGATCGTCTGGTGTGGATAGGCGACATATATCCCGAAACGAAGACGGCGTTCTGTCTCTTCGACGATACGCCGGAGATAAAAAATTCGCTTGAATTCTGTCGGGATCAGACCGCCGAAGGCAGGTGGATGAACGATATACCCAACTATTCGGCATGGTGGATATACAATCTTTACGAGTATTATAACCGCACCGCGGATGCGGAGTTCGTCTTGGAAAATCTCGGTTTCGTAAAGCGTATAGCGGAAGATTTTTCCGCAGGGATAGAAGATGACGGTACGACGAAATTGCCTTTCGACTTCGTCGACTGGGGCAGTCATTACGTCGAGGGCGTCGACGACGAAGATAAAAAATACGACGAAATCGCCGGCACCGATTATCTTCTCCGCATCGTTATGGAAAAAGCCGCGTATCTGCTTGAAAAATTCGGCGACGACGCGTCGTTGCCGCGCGACATAATCCGCAGACTGAAGAAAAAATCGTATACCGTACGCAAGTATAAACAGATAGCCGCGCTGGCTGTTCTGGCGGGTGAAGACCGCGCGAAAAACCTCGAAGTGATAAAACGCGGCAAAGCCGAAGGGCTTACCACTTTCCTGAATTATTTCATCTTCAAGGCGTTGGCTCTTTGCGGAGAGTTCTCTTTTGCGGAAGAGATGATAAGGGAATATTACGGCAAAATGCTCTGTCTCGGCGCGACTACTTTCTGGGAAGATTTCGACGTTAAATGGGCGGAAAACGCCACGCGTATAGACGAATTACCCGAAAAAGGCAAACTCGACCCGCACGGCGATTGCGGAAGGTTCTGCTATAAGGGCTATCGTCACAGTCTGTGCCACGGCTGGGCGAGCGGCGTTCTTGCATATATGACCGAGTACGTCGCCGGCATAAGACCGATCGACGGAAGACCTTTTGAATACGAATTCGCGCCGCAGTTGGGTTCGCTTGAATTCGTAGAGGCGGTTTATCCTACGCTTAAAGGCGATATAGTAGTCAAAGCGAGACGTCTGCCGGGCGGCGGAGTCGAAAAATCTTTTGTTGCGCCCGACGGAATAAAAGTAATCGAAAAATAAATACGCAATCGTTTGCGGACAAGCAAAACGGCGCCTTAGCAGGCGCCGTTTATTTTATATTTATATTGACCGGAAGAATAAAACGCAGATTTATTCCGCGGGATTTCCCGAAAACGGTTTTTTACGGTCGACCGCTATTATCAGTTCTTCGTAAACCGACCTTACGGATCTTACATAGCCTACCGTATAAGTTTTGTCGGCGGTGGCGACATAAAGGTGTCCGGCTCCGAGTTTCGACATACTCGTCGCGAACATTATGCGATTATAATTCAGCGAAACGATTTCAGTAAGCGGAATTACTTTTGCTTTGCCGCGGACAAAAATTTTCAAAGAATTTTCCGACAGATATATGATTTCGTCGGGGCGGAAAACCGCAGAGAAAAAATATATTGCGCAGACAATTGCCAACACGATGAAGATAGCGGACGCGACGATTATTTTTTGTTTGATCATTACGACCGCAATCGACGCGGATATTAAACCGTATAAAATCAGTACCGCGCACGAGAGATTGCTTTTATAGCCTATTGCGCGAAAATTTTCGTTTGTCATCGGCATATAGTTCTCCTTTTTGCGGATATTATAAACCGATTTCTGCGGTTATACAGGCGAACAATCGTAAACTGCGGGTAAAATTTTCGTAAAGTCGCGGAGAAATGCCCGGCGACGACGAATCGAATCCCTATTGTAAAGTTTTTGTAAACAGCGTAGTTCGTTTTGTTTTTTCTTGTGATAAACCCGTTGTTATGATATAATATCATATGGCGAAAAGGTAAACTGATGATAAAGGCGATAATATACGATAAAGACGGAACGCTTATGCGTTTCGACGCGTTCTGGGTGCCGATAGCGCGTTCGGCGATAAGACAAATCGTGAGCGGAGAGGTTACTTCGGACGACGTTTCCGAGATTGACGGCATAGCCGAAGAAATCGAACGCGAAATAGGTGTAAACGGCGATACCGCGGACACCTGCGGAATACTTTGCGGCGGAACTTATACTCAGTTCGCGGCGGTGATTTCGGAGACGATGAAAAAGCACGGTTTCGACGCGCCGACCGACCGATATGCCGTAGAAAAAGCTTTGCTTGCGCATATCGACGAGGGGAAAGTGTTGCCGCCGCGCGAAAACTTACGCGAAAAACTTCTCGGGGCTAAACGAACGGCGAAATTATTCGTCGTCACCACCGACGACCGCGCCATTACGGAAGTGTGCCTTGAAAAACTCGGTATAGCGGATCTGTTCGACGATATTTATTGCGACGACGGTAAAACTCCGCATAAACCCGATCCGTTCGCCGCGCTGGATATAGCCGCAAAATTCGGTCTTGATAAAAGCGAAATATTCATGATCGGGGATACCGCAACCGACCGCAATTTCGCGCACAACGCCGGCATAAATTTCGCATTTGTCGGCGGCAATGCGGAGATTGCCGAAAAGTGCATGTATAAGGCGAAAAACGTATGCGATGCCACCGATATGATACTGGCTTACGGAGAGAGAAAGTGAAAAAATTCAATCTTGCGGCATACATAATTCCGTCGGTTATATCGATGGTGCTTGTCGGCACTTATACGAACGTCGACGGACTTTTTATCGGCAACCGCGCGGGCGACGCGGGATTGACGGCGATAAATATCGCATGGCCGATAGTCGCGTTCGT
>USHO01000046.1 GCA_900554485.1 uncultured Eubacteriales bacterium | reverse complement strand
CCGAGCAGTTTCGCCAGATTTTGCGCGAAAAGTCGGTAAGGCAGATAAATATTGCCGTTTTTTGCGGAATTTTCTTTAAGAGTATAAAAAACGCCGGCTCTTATACGAAAATCGCTGTTTATTTCTATACCCAGTTTTTTCGCGAGCCGGTCCGCCGTCTGAAACCCCACCCCTTCTATATCTTCTACAAGGATATAGGGATTTTTAGTAATCAGTTCCCTTATATCATCCGAATAAAACTGATAAATTTTTACCGCCATATTGACGGAAAGCCCCAGTTTCTGCAGAAACATTATGGATTCCTGCATTTTTCTCAGGTTAACATACTGCTCTGAGATTTCCATTGCCTTTTTCTCGGAAACGCCTTTCACCGACGCTAACCGAAGCGGATCTTTTTCTATCACGTCCAAAGTGGTCTTGCCGAAAACGTTCACTATGTTCTGGGCGGTAACATCGCCCACCCCTTTTATAAGACCGCTTGAAAGGAAACGAGCTATATCGTAAAGCTCCTCCGGGGTACCTATTTTCACTTCGGAGGCCATAAACTGCTCGGTTGAAAAACGCTCGTTGTAACGGAAATCACCGGTCAGCTCAAGCATTTCCCCCTCGGCTATATGCGGCATAATACCGACCGCAACTACAAGATTGCCGCCGCAGTCGATTTCCGCTACCGTATAGCCGTTTTCGGCGTTACGGAATATTAAATTCTCCACAGTGCCTTTAATTACCATAATTCTTCCGCCCGGGAAACAGAACCTCGGAAAGTTCTCCTCCCGGAATACTAATTTTCAGTATATTTTTTCAATATTTCTGCGGCGTCCGTTTTTTCCCAGGGAAAATCTTCCCTGCCGAAATGTCCGTAGGAGGCCGTTTTTCCGTAAATAGGACGTTTAAGGTCAAATTTCTCTATTATCGCGCCGGGACGGAAATCAAAGTTTTCAATTCCAACGTCGGTCAGTTTCTCGTCGCTCAGCTTTCCCGTGCCGAATGTATTCACAGAAACCGAAACGGGTTTTGCCACGCCTATAGCGTACGCCACCTGAAGTTCGCACTTTTCCGCAAGCCCCGCTGCAACCACATTTTTGCACACGTACCTTGCCATATAAGCAGCGCTTCTGTCCACCTTGGTCGGGTCTTTGCCGGAAAAAGCCCCGCCGCCGTGCGGGCAGTAACCGCCGTATGTATCCACTATTATTTTACGCCCGGTAAGTCCGCTGTCTCCGTGAGGACCGCCTATTTCAAATCTCCCCGTCGGGTTGATGTATATCTTTGTATTTTTATCCATCAGTTCTGCAGGCAAAACAGCGCGGATAACATGTTTTTCTATGTCTTTACGAAGTTTTTCCGTCGTAACCCTTTCACTGTGCTGCGACGAAACGACAACCGCCTCTATTCTTTTCACTTTGCCGTTTTCGTACTCGACCGTCACCTGGCTTTTCCCGTCGGGACGAAGATAATCGAGTTCACCGCTCTTTCTTACTTCGGTGAGTTTTCGCGTAAGTTTATGCGCAAGCGTTATAGGCAGAGGCATATATTCTTCGGTTTCGTTGGTTGCGTAACCGAACATCATGCCCTGATCGCCCGCGCCGAATCTGTCCGCCTCGTCTCCGCCGGCACGATGTTCGACAGAATCGTCTACGCCCATGGCAATATCCGCGCTCTGTTCGTGTATAGCGGTAAGCACGGCACAGGTATCGCAATCGAAACCGTATTTAGCCCTGTCGTAACCGATACGACGAATAGTGTTTCTGGCAACCGACTGAATGTCGACGTAACAATTAGTGGTTATCTCGCCCATAACGAGCACCAACCCGGTGGTGGCAGACGTTTCGCATGCAACCCTCGCGTAAGGGTCTTTTGCCAGAATGGCGTCGAGAACGGCATCGGAAATCTGATCGCAGATTTTATCGGGATGCCCTTCGGTAACGCTTTCGCTTGTAAAAAATTTATTCATAAAAATTCCTTTCTCCCGCAGAAAAGATTTGTGGTCGTTCCGCAGGCAACGCAATTATACACCATTACAAAACGATTGTCAATTACGTTAAGTTATGTTAAAATGGTCACATGAAAAATAATTGCGTTCTATGCCCCGTCCGCTGCGGAGCCGACAGAGATTCTTCGGTCGGTTATTGCGGAGAGAAAAATAAAATGCGGATTGCGAAATATTATCTGCACCAATTCGAGGAACCCGTAATAACCGGCAAAAACGGCTCGGGTACGGTGTTTTTTTGCGGATGTTCGTTAAAATGCGTATTTTGTCAGAATTATCCGCTTTCGCGTTCGGAAACCGGCAAGGAAATCTCACCCGAAGAACTCGCCGAAATTTTCAAAGCGCTGGAAGACGCCGGGGCGACGAATATAAATCTGGTAACTCCGACACACTTTGCCCCGCTCATACGCGACGCTTATAAAATTTACCGCCCGAAAATTCCGACCGTCTATAATACGCATTCTTACGAACCCGTCGAAACGCTGAAAATCCTTGAAGACTGCATAGACATCTATTTGCCCGACCTCAAATTTTTTTCGCCCGATATATCATACCGCTATACGAAAAAACGAGATTATTTCAAAGTCGCCGCCAAAGCGATAAAATATATGATGAGCGCAAAAAAAACAACGATTGATAACGGCGTAATGCAATCGGGCGTAATCGTAAGACATATGATAATGCCGTTGTGCGTCGAAGACAGCAAATCTATCGTACGGTGGTTTGCCGACAATAAAGAAAACGGAGCGTACTTTTCGCTTATGGCACAGTACACCCCTTACGGTAACGTCAAAGATTATCCCGAACTCAACCGCCCCATAACCGCGCGCGAATACGAACGCGTCTACGAAGAACTTCTGTCTGCCGGTATAACCGAATATTTTATACAGGAACTCCGCTCGTCGAGCGAAAGCTTCATCCCGAAATGGGACTTCTGATTTCTCCGCCGCTTATGCCCGACAGGCATTGTCTGCAAAAAAATCAAGCGCATCGGCATACCCGGCAAACCCCTTGCCGACGATCGTTTTTTCGGCAACGGGCGTGATATAACTTACTTTACGGAATTCTTCCCGGGCATAGATATTACTTAAATGGACCTCTACGGTCGGTAAAGAAACGGCCTTTATTGCGTCGGCAACGGAAACGCTTGTATGCGTATACCCGCCGGCGTTTATTATTATGCCGTCGTAGCGTCGCCTTGCATGCTGAATCATATCGACGATTTTACCTTCGTGATTGGTCTGACAAACGCGAACTTTCAAATTTTTATTCCCTGCGGCGGTCTTTATAAAAGAGACCAAATCTTTATATGTTTTTTCGCCGTAAATTTCTTTTTCTCTCAAACCGAGCATATTGAGATTCGCACCGTTTATAACAAGTATCTTCTTCATAATAAATGTCCTATTTTCTCCGCGCACTCGTCTATCGTTCCGTCGTTTTCGACAGAGTAATCGGAAACCCCTTCGTAAAGCGATTTTCTGGCGTCATATAATTCTTCTGCCGTAAATTTTCGGCTGAGCGGTCTTCCGTTTATCGGTAAAGCCGATAAATCGCGCCTTATCCACACGACAATACAGTTGCGTTTTAAGTTCTTTCTGTTCTCTTCGCGTAAAACGGTGCCGCCGCCGGTGGCAATTATCACACCGCGTCGCGCACATGCCTCGTCTAAGACGTTGCTTTCGATTTCGCGGAAATAACTCTCGCCGTACCTGTCTATAATATCTTCGGCGGAAATGCCGTAACGGCGTTTTATCGTTTCGTCGGTATCGATTACTTCTCTGCCGCAAAGTCTGCCGAGCACCTTCGATGCCGAAGTCTTCCCCGCGCCCGGCATACCGACCAACGCAACATTCATCGTATCGCGATAAATCTTATTTGCGCCGACGAGTACGTCTTCGGAAGAATATTCTTTACCCGTCCATAGTTTTTCGGATTCGTATGCCTGCGCGACCAGCATTTTTAACCCGTTGTCGCAAACCGCCCCCATAGCGGTTGCCTGCAAAACGAATTCGGTTCTTGCGGGATTATAAGTGCAGTCGTACGCCGCTTTCAGATTTGTAAACTTACGCAGATCGATCGGTGTTTCGGCATCGAACGGAAACGCCCCGACGGGCGTACAGTTTATTACCGTTTCGGCATCGCCGCATTTCAGATAGCAATTATCGTAATTTATTTCACGATTTCTGCCGACGACGGATATACTCTTTGCTCCGAGTTTTTCGCACAAAGTCCGCGCGGTTTTACTTGTTCCGCCGCTGCCCAGCAATAAAACGTTACGACCGCGAACGTCGATTTCAGCCGCATCGAAAGCAAACCTCATGCCTAATATATCGGTGTTATAACCTACAAGCTTTCCGTTTTCTTTTACTACGGTATTCACCGCGCCGATCTTAGCCGCCGAAGGATCTATATCGTCAAGGAACCGCATTACGGTCTCTTTATACGGTACGGTGACGTTAAGACCTGCATATTCACCGCTTTTAACGAACACGCCGAGATCGTTTTCCGCAATTTCTTTCAGTTCGTAATCATACCCCCTGTCGATATGAATTTTCGCCGAGTAACTATGCGGAAGTTTTTTGCCGATAAGGTAATATTTACTCATTTTCGATAGATTTGCTTATTTCAAATATTTTACCGTACAACGCTCTGACCGCTGCGGCGTCTTTTGGCGGCAATGCAGCCGTCAATCGTTCTATAACCGCGTTTTCACGGAACTTATCCTCAACGGGTATGCCGATATTCCGTTTCGTTTCGCCGATTTTTTCGACGGCGGCGTTTCGCCGCAGAAACAACGCGACTATTTTATCGTCGATGTCGTCTATTTCTTCTCTTAATTCTTCAACGTTTTTCATATAAAACCTCGTCCAAAATCGCAATCGCCGCAGCAGCCTCGACGACGGGTAACGCACGTATAGCCACGCACGCATCGTGTCTGCCGCCGATGCTTATAGTCACGTTTTCGCCCGTAAGCAGATTTACCGAATTCTGCCGCTTTTGTATAGACGGAGTCGGTTTGAATGCAACGGCAAAACGGATTTCGCCGCACGCTATCCCACCGTAAATTCCGCCGTCGTCGTTCTTTTCAAAGACGATTTTTTCGCCGTCGAAACGAATTCCGTCGTCGGCTTTACTGCCGGGCATATCGCAAAGGGCAAACCCCTTGCCGAATTCTACGCCCTTAACAGCCGGTATCGAATATACGAGAGTCGCAATTTTGCCGTCTATACCGTCGAACAAACTTCCGCCGACACCTGCGGGAACGCCCGAAACGATGCATTCGACTTTTGCGCCGAGCGAATCTCCGTGTTCTTTTGCCGATCGGACGATCCGTGAAACCTCGTCATCGTCCGCCCCGTGTCGGTCGGGCAAATTATAACTTTTTATAAACTCTCCGCCGACAGAAGACAGATAAGCCGAAATTTTAACGCCGTAATATTTATCCAGAATGTCTTTACATATCGAGCCGACCGCGCAAAGTCCGACGGTCACTCTGCCGGAATATTCGCCGCCGCCCGTAAAATCGACATCTCCGTTTTTGAAATATCTGCCGATATCGGCGTGCGACGGACGCGGAATACCGATCATATTCTTATAATCATCCGCTTTTATGTCGCGGTTACGGAATTCGACGACTACTCTACCCGTTATCTTCCCGCCTCTTACGCCCTTTGCATAAATCGGGACATCGCTTTCGATCCTTTCGGTAGCACCCGCTTTACCCATAGGGGATCTGCGTTTAAGATCGTTTTCGACGGCGGATTTATCAAACCCGAACCCCTTTAACCCGCCGATATATGCGGTTATTTTTTCGCCGTGAGATTCGCCGATGATTTTTACGGTTAATTTTTTACCGTGATATACGGACATGATACAATCCTCCGACCTTACACAAATCATCAAAAAAAGCGGGATACGATTTAGCGACGCTTTCCGCACCGTAAATTCTGCTTTTACCGTCAGCCGCCGTCGCCAGTATTGCAGCCGCCATAACCATGCGGTGATCTTTGTCGCCCGTATAAATTATCCCTTTCGGGTTTCTGCCGCGAACGATGATTTCGTTATCGCCTTTTTCACACGAAACACCGGAAGAATTCAGCAAATCGACAATGCCGTTGAGCCTGTCGCTTTCTTTTATTTTCAATCTGTCCGTTCCGCCGATAACAGAAACTCCGTACGCATAGGCAGCCGCAATCGCAATTATCGGCGCGAGATCGGGGCAATTGCGAATATTGACCGACAGCGGATTTCTTATCGCTCCGCCGGACACCGTAACCACGTCGCTTAAAAATCCGACCGACGCGCCGTATTCTTTTAATATATCGATAATCGCCTTATCTGGCTGTTCGCTATACGGATTTAAGCCTTTTACTGTAATTCCGTCGCCCAACGCGCCGAGTGTGAGGAAATATGCCGCGGACGAATAATCGCCTTCGACTTTCAGTTTTGCAGGTGCGGAAATATGTCCGCCGAAAACCTTAATACCATCGCTTATCCGCTCGATTTTAACACCGAAGACCGCGAGCGCGGAAACAGTCATATCTATATATCCGACGCTTACGTTTTCGCCCGAAATCTTTATCGTTGTTTCTCCGTCGATCGCTGCGGCGGCGATCAGAAGTCCGCTTACGAACTGCGAACTTACCGTTCCGTCGACCATGTATTCGCCTGCGACCATTTTACCGCAATACACTCCGTTATTCTCCGATAAAGTCGATTTCAGACAATCGAAAAGAGGTTTCAACGGTCTGTTCGGCAGATTGCCGCCCATAGTATAACGGAATCCGATGCCGAGCGCGTGTGCCACGGGCAAAACCGAACGCAACAAAAATCCGCATTCGCCGAAATCGAACTCGGCTGTATCGGGATATTCCGTTGCTCCGTTTATAATCAATGAGTTACCGCGCCTTTCGATTTTCGCCCCGAGCGCGTTTATGCATTTTATCGCCGTTTGCACATCCTCCGAATTACCTGTATTTTCAATAATCGTCTCGCCGGAACAAAGCGCGGCAAGTAAAATATATCTCATCGCTACCGACTTCGACGGCGGAGCGATTATATTTCCGTTTATCGGAAACGGCGAAATATTCGCTGTCATGAAAACAATTCCTCAGCCTTTTTTACGGGCATGTTTTCTATTTTAGCCTTTCCTCGTTTTTTAAGAAGGATAACGTCTATTCTGCCGTCGGCGGCTTTTTTGTCTCCGCTTATGTCCGATACTTCCTCTTTCGGTTTATACTCGTCGCCAAATCCCGCGGCGCGAAGAATCGCAGTCATTTCGTAAATCGTTTCGTCCGAAAGGTTATAGCGTTTTCCGGACGCTTTTATTACCCTGTAAAGCCCCCTCGCGACACATTCGCCGTGCGAAAGCGTAAAGCCGCTTTTTTCCTCTTCGGCATGCGCGCATGTATGACCGAGATTGAGAATTTTTCGTTCTTTTTTATCTAATTCGTCTTTTTCGACGAATTTCTTTTTTATCGAAAGACATTTATATACGAGGTCTTCCGTAATTTCGCCTGCGACTTCCGCCTCGCTGATTTTATCCGAAATAAGCGCGTATTTTACAATCTCGCCCTTACCCGACAGTATCTCTTTATCGGGAAGATTTTTCACGGCAGACAACGAAATATAAACCGCCGCGGGAGGATAGAATGCGCCGATTATGTTTTTACCGCCGTCAATATCGACTGCGGTTTTGCCGCCGACGCACGCATCGACAGACGCCAATAAAGTCGTCGGGCAATTTATATACCTTATACCGCGCATATATGCCGACGCGACAAACCCGGTAAGATCGCTTATCGCTCCGCCGCCGACCGCAATAAGCGCGTCGTTCCGCGAAAAACCGTTTTTATAAAGCAATTCGCAAAGCGAGGCGAAATTCCGCTCGGCTTTAACGCCATCTCCGCCGCCGAAAGACACCTCGGTTACGTCGTAGCCTTTAAGGGCGGCTTTTATTTGTTCGGCGCAGGCTTCGGCGTTAAGGTCTTTTACGATACATACTTTCCGCCCTTCCAGCGTTCTGCCTGCCAAACCTCTGAAATATTTATAATCGTCCTCTATGAGAATTTTCGTAATTCCGCGCGAATTTCTTATATTAAGCCTTTTCA
>USHO01000045.1 GCA_900554485.1 uncultured Eubacteriales bacterium | reverse complement strand
CAGCCGTGGCGGCGATGGTATGGAGGAAACGTCGTAAATGAAAATCTTAAATAAAATTTTAGTATTTATTCTGGGAGTTTGCTTGTCTATGGGTGCGGTTTTTACGGGCGGAACGTCGAAAGTTTCGGCTGAAGAAGGTTTAAAAAACAACTTGACCGTAAGCGGCGGAACGTTGACGGAATCCGATAACGGTTACAACGGTACGGAAGCGGCAAAATTGACTTTCAATGGCAAAACCTCGGTTTTACGGGTGAAAAACGACGAAATAAACGCTATGAAAACGTTTGATACGGTTACGGTCGAATTTCGCCTGAAATACGACGGAACGGGGTATAATAACACCCTAAAAGTTTACAAAGCCGAAGGCGATCTCGTTGACTACGGTTATCCCGCGAACGTATGGAACAGAGTTCGGTTCAAAACGATGGTCTACACCGAAAACGGCGGAAATTTCGTTAAAATAGAGTTGGGCTTTGCCGCAAACAAAACGGCGTATATATCCGACCTGAAAGTAACTGCGAGCGAAGAGGATAAGCCGCTTCTCGGCGGCGTTAAACTCATTTCGCTCGAAAGCGTTACTCTCGCCATGGGCTACGTTGCGATTACGCCCGACAATAAAGTTATCGTAATCGACGGCGGCTACGTCGCGGGAGATACAGCCGTTATGCTTGAACTGCTAAGAACGTTTACGCATAAAGTCGATTACTGGTTTTTAACGCACTTCCATACCGACCATACCACCGTTCCGGCACAGTTGCTCGAAAATGAAGATATCGTAATAGAGAATTTGTATTATGATTTTCCGACTTCGCAAATGGTAAAAGACCTGAGCGGCGACAGCGACTATCCGTTTTGCGATAAATTTGAAGATTTAGTTAAAAATAATCCTCAAAAGGTAAAAAACGTAATAAAGCCGCACTATAAAGACGAATATAAGTTGGGCGAATACGTTACTATGAAAGTTCTGAACGACGCATGGTATACCGAAAGGGACAGCAACTACGGCAACAATTCGGGCATAATGTTCAAAATGGAAACGCCCGGTGAATCGGTGTTGTTTACGGGCGATATGGGCAATCGCGGCGACGTGTATCTTAAAGACGAATGGACGAGAAAGGAAATCGAAAGTTGCACGCTCATACAAATGGCTCACCACGGACAAAACGGAACGAGCGACGCTTTTTATAACGCGATAAAAGATATTAAGGTGTGCCTTTATCCTGCCGTAGACTGGGTGTACAACAACGATAACGGTTCGGGCTTCAACACCGCCAATCTCGATTCGTTGCATATCCGTGATCTTATGCGCGAAAGAGGCGTTATGAACGTTTATACGAGCGGAATGGGTCGAAAAATAATACTGTAACAATCCGTCCGCAAAAAAGCGCGAAAATAGCGGCGTTTTGGCAAGGTTCGTTTTATTCTTGTCTGGCATACCCGACAGCCTTATAGATTTTTTAGTGAGACAATTATAGCAGTTGTCAATAGAAAATCAGATAATGATATTTAAACTGTCTAACATTTAACACAGCTATCCTAAAAAATAATATTGACAATTGCCGAAGAGTATGATAAAATTTAAATGATTCAAATGGATCTTATTGCTTTGAAAAAGTCTTAATAGATCCAAACGACGGATCGATTTATCGTGCGGAAACGGAGCGGAAGGTTCGTACGAAAATTCTGAAGATAAGAAATTGCAAGAGGTTGAAGAAATGTTGAAATTCGACGAGTATAGCCTGGAAACTTATATGAAGCCTGTTTGGAAAGGCGATTATGTGTATAACGAAACGATAACGTTTGTCGGGGAAAATGACGCGGCAACGCTTTTGTATCCCGCAAAAAGAATAATCGAAGTCAGGTCATATAATTTGAAAACCAAATATTCTTCTCAAAAGGATTATATCTACGACGAAGAGAGAAATGCGATCGTTCGTCGCGCACAGTCGGATATGCCGTTTTTTACCGAAGAAGAATACTATCCCGAAAACGGAACGTTTCATTCGGTATCGAGAAACAGCGGAATTTTATTTTCGGAGAGTTCGTTATTTTCCGACAGGCAATCATGCGTTACTTATATTGCGGAGAATAAAGACGGCGTTACCGTTCCCGAGGACAGTTCGTCGCTGTACGTCGATCTTATCGGAAAGTTGTCGGACGGGAAAAACGTTAAAATTTGTTTTTACGGCGACAGTATAACCGTCGGGGCTAACGGGAGTGGATTCATGGGTATAGAACCGCATATGCCGGGGTTCGACGAGTTAGTGTGCGAAAGTCTGAAAAAGATTTACGATAACGATAATATAGAGATTGTAAATAAAGCCGTGGGAGGAAAAAACGTCGCCTGGGGCGTTGAAAACGTCGACGTGGTTACACAAGAGAATGCAGATCTCGTCGTACTTTGCTGGGGCATGAACGATTGTACGGGGAATCATATAAGATTCGGAACGGCGATGGATACCATGATAAAAAAAATTAAAAGCAAAAATCCCGAATGCGCGATTCTGCTCGTGAGTTCGACGTATCCCGACGGCGACGTAAAGGAAACGGGCGTTAATAACGATTATAAAAACAGTCCGCTCACTTTGTTTGAAGAAGAACTTGAAACTCTCGCGGAGAGGTATTCGTCGGGGCTTGCGAAAATGACGAGGATGCATAGAGAAATGCTCGAGAAGAAACAATATTATTCTATGACCGGAAACAACATAAATCATCCTACGGATTTTCTTATAAGGGCGTATGCGCAAAATATCCTGTTTACATTGACGGGAAAAGAATTATAAACCGTTTCAAGCGGAATATATAAAATGTAAAAAGTTGCCGTTTATCGACTTATACGGCAACTTTTGTATTTTAATGACGTTATTGTCCGCGTTTTTCCGCGTCGGACATTTTATTTTTGTATTTTTTATAATAACGGTAAAAGGTTGTCTGACTTTGAAAACCGCTCAGGAGTAATACGAACCATGGCCTTGCATCGTGTTTTTGGCTAAAGCTGCGTTACGCTCGCGGCTTATACGTCCGGTATTAACCCGTTCGCGTGACTTGTCTTACCTCAAAAATGGCGGCGTTGTGACGAGGTTCGTATATCCCCCTGCATTGTATGTATATAAAATTACATCGGGAGGCAGTTTGAAAAAACTGCCTCCCGATGTGTTTTGATGAAGTTATTTTACTATGATGTTAAGAAGTCTGCCCTTTACATAGACGACTTTTACTATCTGTTTGTTTTCGATGCTTTTTGCGACGAATTCGTCCTGAAGGGCGATGGATTTAGCCTCTTCTTCGGTTGCCTCTGTCGGAACGTCTATTCTGGCTTTCATTTTGCTGTTTACCTGAACGGCTATTTCGACATCGTCTTTCACGAGTGCGTTTTCGTCGCAGACGGGGTAGGGAGCGAGGAATACGGATTTCTTGTTGCCTCTCATCGACCACAACTCTTCGGCGAAATGCGGAGCGCACGGGGCAAGCAACAGAATGAGCGTATCGACGCATTTTTTGAATACCGCGCCGGATTCGTTTTCGCTTGCGTCGTATTTATACAGCGCGTTGACGTATTCCATAAGTCTTGCGATCGCCGTATTGAACGAGAACGCATCCATATCGCGGTCGACGCATTTTATCGCATATGCCTCGGCGTATAACAACTCTTTGTCGTTATGCGTCGGTTCGGGGTGTTTGTTGGATTTAAGTTCGCCCGCTCTCAGCGCGAGTCTTTCTATGCGGTCGGCGAATTTTGCGATCGATTTTATTCCGTTATCGTCCCACGGACCGCCTTCGGTGTAATTGAAACCGAACATTAGGTACATTCTGAAAACGTCCGATCCGTACTGATCTATATAAGTATCGGGGGAAACTACGTTTCCGCGGGATTTGCTCATTCTGTAACCGTCGGGTCCTAAAATTATACCCTGGTGCGTAAGCGATTTGAACGGTTCGTCGAAATCGAGATACCCCATGTCGCGCAACGCTTTGGTTATAAACCTTGCGTATAAAAGGTGCATGCACGCGTGTTCCGGACCTCCGACGTATTTGTCGACGGGCAGCATTTTATTGACGATTTCGGGGTCGAACGGAGCGTTCTGGTTCTTGCTGTCGGGATAACGCAGATAATACCAACTCGAACAGACGAAAGTGTCGAGTGTGTCCGGGTCTCTTCTCGCCTTGCCGCCGCAGACGGGGCAGGTTGTGTTCATAAACGATTCGCACTTGGCAAGCGGAGACTTTCCGTCGGGGCGGAATTCTACGTTTTTGGGCAGTTCGACGGGTAAATCTTTATAAGGCACGGGTACGACGCCGCACTTTTCGCAGTATACCATCGGAATGGGCGCGCCCCAGTATCTCTGGCGCGAAACGAGCCAGTCGCGCAGTCTGTAATTGATTTTGTGCTGACCTTTTTCTTCGGACGCGAGTCTGCCGAGTATGGCTTTTCTCGCCTCTTCGGAAGAAAGCCCGTCGTATTCAAGGCTGTTTACCAGCATACCGTCTTCACAGTAGGGAAGTTCGGTCTGCCCGCCCGGGCGACGGATGACCTGATTTATCGGCAGGTCGTATTTTTGGGCGAAAGCGTAATCCCTTGCGTCGTGCGCGGGTACGCCCATAACTGCGCCCGTACCGTAAGAATACAAGACGTAGTCGGCGGCGTATATAGGCACTTTTTTATCGTTTATCGGGTTTATCGCATACGCGCCGATAAATACGCCCGTCTTCTCTCTTGCCGTCGATAACCGCTCTATTTCATCGTGTTTGGCGGTTTCGTCGATATAGTTTTCGACTTCTTCGCGTCTGTTTTCCGTTACGAGTTTTTTAACCAGCGGATGTTCGGGCGCGAGAGCGACGAACGAAACGCCGAAAAGCGTGTCCGCGCGGGTGGTGAATACTTTGAAAGTATCGCCCTGTTCGGTTCTGAAGAGTATTTCGCCGCCGTTGGATTTGCCTATCCAGTTCTTCTGCATAAGTTTGGTCTTTTCGGGCCAGTCGAGTTCGTCGAGTTTATCCAGAAGTTCTTCGGCGTAGTCGGTTATTTTGAAGAACCATTGCGTAAGGTCGCGTTTTACGACCTGCGTTCCGCAACGTTCGCATTTACCGCCTTCGACCTGTTCGTTCGCGAGTACGGTGTTGCAACTCGGACACCAGTTTACGGGCGCCTCTTTGCGATATGCGAGACCTTTTTCGTAGAGTTTGAGAAAGAGCCATTGCGTCCACTTGTAATAGTCGGGCATACAGGTTTTTATTTCGGCGTTCCAGTCGAACATCGCGCCCATGGCTTTAAGTTGTTTTTCCATCGTGGCGATGTTCGCGAGGGTAGACTCTTCCGGATGAACGCCCGTTTTTATGGCGTAGTTTTCGGCGGGCAGGCCGAACGCGTCGAACCCCATAGGCTCGAACACTTCGTATCCCTTCATCTTTTTATACCGTGCGAAACTGTCGGTCAGACCGTAATTGTACCAATGCCCGAGATGCAGTTTCGACGCCGACGGATAGGAAAACATTTCGAGACAATAGAATTTTTTGTCTATATTCTTCTTATTGAAAGAATATAACTTGTCTTTTTCCCATTTTTGCTGCCATTTCGATTCGATCGATTTCATATCCATAAAGCGCAAGTCCTCCTTTCGGAAAGTCGTAATCGAAGTTATTTTACCACAATTACGAAAATAATTCCACTAAATTGCGGGGGCGAACAAATAAATCGAAAATTATTTTTTGCGGCTTGTCAAAACGCTTTATTTTCAAACCCGAATGTGTTATCATATAATGCGTTTTCAGGAGAATGCCATGGAAGAATTAGATCCCGTAGCAACGTCTGCCGATAAGGGAGACGATAACGTATACGTAGTTAAAAAAGATTATTTTCTGACGCCGGTCAACAAGAAAAAAGAGTTTTTGAAAAGCGCGGTTTTCGTGTTTTTATCGGCTTTTATATACTCTGCGGCGTTTCATTACTTCGTGTCGTCGTGTAATTTCGCGCCGGGCGGAGTGGGCGGCGTCGTAGCCATAGTCAAAAAACTTATGGGCGTTGCCGACAGCGAAAAGTCGGGTATAGATTACAGTTCGTTGTTGTTTATTCTGGTGAACATTCCTATGCTTGCGATGGCGTGGAAGAGTCTTGGCAGAGATTTCTGCGTCAAGACGCTTATCACGTCGGTGCTTATAACCGTGTTTATGTTTCTTCTGGATAACGTTATCGACCCCGATTACACAAGATTCAGTATAAGCGGCAAGGCAAACGAAACCGATATAGGTCTGAGGCTTATTTCGGCTATGATAGGCGGCGCGACTACCGGAGTATCGCTCGCTTGTGCGCTGAAAGTCAATTCGTCGACCGGCGGAGCGGACATAATCGGCGCGCTTATACAGAAAAAATATCCGCATAAAAGCATAGCGACCATGATTTTCGGCGTGAACGCGGTAATTATGGCTGTTTCGGTACCCGTTTACAAAGAAAATCTGTTGCCGGTATTTTTATCGCTGGTGTTTATATTCGTTACGACGATAGTATGCGACAAGATGTTGCTTTCCAGCAAATCCGCGCTTAAATTCGAGGTCGTCACAGAGTACGCAGAAGATATTTCCAAAGAGATTATAGCCAAACTCGGACACGGCGTCACGGTTACGCCTGCCGTCGGAATGTTCGAGCATCACGACAAGCAACTGCTTATATGCGTCATAAGTCCCAGACAGGTAAGCAAATTCCAGTCGATTATACGCAAATATCCCGATACGTTTGCGTACGTCGGGTCGGTAAGCGAGGTAATAGGCAAATTTAACGACGATAAAAAGAAATAATTCGCCTCGTAAGCCGTCAAACGCTTGTAAAATCAAAAAAAATATAGTAAAATGAAAAAGCAGACGGAAATTCCGACTGCATATGCGGGCATAGTTTAGTGGTAAAATAGGAGCTTCCCAAGCTTCGGTTGCGAGTCCGATTCTCGTTGCCCGCTCCATATTACGGCAATAAAAATACATTGTCTGAAAAAAAGTCTGGTTTTACCGGACTTTTTTCATGTCGAAAAATTTGAAAGCGCGTTTACGATTTTGTCATTTCGGGTGTCCGCCCGATAATTTTCAAGGTGTCGTAAAGGCGTTGTTTTATATTCATTTTAAGATCTCCGCGATACCAGTTGCGGAATTCCCCGTATTCGGCGCATTTGCGATAATCGAGATAATCGAACAGATAACCGCACGCTTCGAGTATCGATTTTTTCATGTTTTCGCCGTCGTATTCGTCGCGGTAAATTTTTGCGTCGTGCAATGCGACGTACCACTTGTAAATATAGTTGAGAGTTTTCGCCGACAAAAGCCATTTGATTTTAAGGTGAGTTTTAAGCGGCTCGTCGAGTTTTCCGACTATGCGTTCAAACCTTGCGCAAATATCGTCGCTGTTCGCGATAACCGGTTTTATGGCGGCGGCGTATTCGTGGCAGAGCCATTTGCTTAAATCTTTATCGAAATTGTCGGTCATGCGTTTGCCGTAGTCGATAATGCTGCCTTCCTTCAGAACAAAGTCGGTAATTCCTGCCGGCGGGGGCGTTTTCGTGTAGTTAAAGTATGTGCTTAAATGCTTTTCGAGATATTTTGAATCGAGTTCGGGGAAACTTTCGTAGAAATCGATTATCGTACTTTTTACTTCGTCTGCATATTCGCCGAACCGTTCGCAGTAACGGCTTAAATATTCGTCGGGCGAGTAGCGATCCATGCTCCATGCCGATTCGGCGTAAGCCTTCATTTCGAAAACGAATTCGCGCACGTTGGAAACGTTCATGATGAAATAATCGGTGTCACCTTTGTTAAACGACAAGCGACAGGTCGAAAACCTGTCGCTTTTACTTAGCGGCGGCGAGTTACGCCGTAATTTCGTCTTTTTTGCTTAAAATTTCCGCGCATGCGGAGCACGCCGGACAATCGCAGAATTTTTCGCCTGCGACTTTCGCCTCTTGGCTGGCATTGTATCACGACGGATGCATTTTGTCAATCGCGATTTATAACCGAAAGTATGCGGTCGGCGATTGTTTCGTTCGCATCGACGATGCCGGTTTTGGCGCATGCTTTTTTCAGAGAGTCTTTCTGCGCGTAAGTCGAAAAAATCTCTTTTATAAAAGTATCGGTCGTCAGATTTTTTTCTTCCAGAACTCTTATCGCGCCGCGTCGCGCGTAATACGCGGCGTTTTCTTCCTGATCGCCGCGCGAATTTCCCTTCGGCAGAGGAACGGCAAGCGTCGGAATTTTCAGCACGACGAGTTCGGCAAGG
>USHO01000044.1 GCA_900554485.1 uncultured Eubacteriales bacterium | reverse complement strand
GACGGATTTCGGCAGCGTACGCCGTGGCATCGTTACGACGTCTACGGACACATAGCGAGGTCGGTCGGGTATGCGCGGAAAGACCCCGCCGAACGATGGTGTATGTTGTTGCACGACGTGGCTAAACCCGATACGTTTTCGTTTTCGGACGGCAAAGGGCATTTTTACGGACACGCCAGAGTCTCCGCCGAAAAATGCACAGAGATTTTCAATCGGTTGAAATTTCCGTCCGCGCTGAAAAAGGAGACGCTGTTTCTGATCGAAAACCACGGCTATCCGCTGAAAAACGACGAGCGCGCGATTAAACGTGCGATGAATAAGTTCGGCGATAAGGCGTTTTTCAAAATACTTGACGTGCATATGGCGGATAATCTAGCACAGGGTACTGCGCTTTCCGAAAACGAACGCAAAACCGTCGAACAGGTCAGGAAGACCGCTCTCCGCATAATCGGCAGGGGCGATTGTTATTCGCTTAAAACTCTTGGAATAGACGGTGAAGACCTTGTAAAAATCGGCTTTAAGGGCGAAGAAGTCGGCGAAACGCTTAATAAACTTCTCCGCGACGTAATCGACGGCAGACTGCCGAACAATCGCGACGCCCTTTACGGTAAATCCGTTGACATGTATGAACGAAAAACTCGCGCTTAAAATTTCAATGTTGCCGGAAGATCCCGGCGTGTACGTTATGCTCGACGCAGACGGTAACGTCATTTACGTCGGCAAGGCGAAGGTGCTTAAAAACAGAGTAAAACAGTATTTTTACTCAAATAAAAAGCCCGAAAAGGTCGCGGCGATGGTGTCGAACATCGCCGACTTTTACTATATCATAACGACTTCCGAAATCGACGCGCTGTCTCTCGAAAACAATCTGATAAAGAAGTATAAACCGCATTACAACATACTTCTCAAAGACGATAAAACTTACCCGTATATAAAGGTCAACCTCAAAGATAAATTCCCCGCGTTTTCGGTTACCAGAAAAATCCGTCGCGACGGCGCGAAGTATTTCGGTCCGTTTATGGGCGGGGTGAACGCCAAAGATACGCTTGAAATCATAAACACGGCTTTCACCGTGCGGACGTGCGACGTGAAAATCGACCCCGACAAACCGCGCAAAGAATGTCTGGAATATCATATCGGCAGATGTCTCGCTCCGTGCGCCGGACTGGTCGACGAAAAGACGTACGCCGAAAGAGTACGCGGAGCGGTCGATTTTCTGTCGGGCGCGGACGAAGACGTCGAAAAACTGCTTATCGAGAAAATGACGAAATTCGCTGGGCTCGAAGAATTCGAGCTTGCGCTTTCCTATCGCGACAAGTTGAAAATGCTTGAAAAAATCAAACTCAAACGCATAACCGCACTCAATAAATTCGTCGATATGGATATTATCGGCGTTGCGGACAACGGCTTGTATGCGGCGGTAAACGCGCTGTTCGTACGCGGCGGAAGAATGCAGGGCGGCAAGAGTTTTTCGCTGGAAGACGCGTCCGACGGCGACGGAGAGAGAATAAGAGGGTTTATAACGGGTTATTACACTAAAGGCGCGGAGATACCCGACGAAATTCTTGTCTGCAGCGAAATCGAAGACGCAGCCGCAGTCGAAGAATATCTGAAAACCACTTACGGTAAATCGGTGCGAATATCCGTACCGCAGAAAGGCGTAAAAAAGCAACTCGTCGATATGGCGAAGAAAAACGCCGAAGACTACCTCGAAAAAGAAATAGACAAGATAAAACATAAAGACGACATGACGGTCGAGGCGTGCAGGCGGCTTAAAGAAATTCTGTCGCTGAAACGCTATCCGCGGCGTATGGAATGTTACGATATTTCGCATATAAGCGGAGTGGACAAAGTGGGGTCTATGGTCGTATTCGTCGACGGCGAACCCGATAAAGATTCCTATCGGCGTTTCCGCATAAAGACGGTCGAGGGGAACAACGACTTCGCCTGTCTTAAAGAGGTGCTGAAACGCAGACTCGACAAATTAAAATCGGACGAAAAAGATAAATTTCCACGCCCCGATCTGATAATAATCGACGGCGGCAAAGGACAACTGTCGTCGGTAAAAGCCGTCTTCGACGAAGAGGGGTGCGACATCGACCTTATATCCCTCGCCAAGCGCGAAGAGGAAATTTTTACGATTTATTCCAACGAACCGGTAGTGTTGTCGCACAGAGATTACTGTCTGAAAACCTTGCAGAGAATCCGCGACGAGGCGCACAGATTTGCGATTACCTATCACAGACAGACGCACGTCAGACGCAATCTCGCATCCGAACTCAAAGAGATAGACGGAATAGGGGATAAAAAGAGGAAAGCGCTCGTCGACAAATTCGGCGGGATAGAAAATATAAAACGAGCGAGCGAAGACGAACTCGCCGAAACCGAGGGAATAGGCAAAGCCCTCGCGAAAACCATAAAGGAGTATTTTAACGACAATGAAGAATAGGGTTATCACCACGCCGACG
Organism: uncultured Eubacteriales bacterium; assembly: GCA_900554485.1. GTDB lineage: Bacteria > Bacillota > Clostridia > Christensenellales > Borkfalkiaceae > UBA10281. The sequence continues at coordinate 5,826 of USHO01000044.1, read as the reverse complement.
GCGGAAGTAAGCGTAAAAGATTTTGCGAAGAATCTCGAACTGACCGTCGCATACGAAGGTAGAGGAACGGTAAAACTGCAATCGATAAGCGTATCGCGTCCCGGATTGTTTCTGTCGGGGTATACCGAACATTTCGACGATACGAGGGTCGAGGTTATAGGTCACGCGGAAAGCGAATATCTCCGCGGAATGGACGATAAAAAACGCTATAAGCAGGTTGACAAACTCTTCGGCACGCGCCTGCCGTGCCTTATTATATCGCGCGGGCTGGATTTCGTACCCGAAATTTACGACCTTGCGCAGAAATACGGTTGTCCGCTATTCCGTTCGGATAAAGTCACGACGGTACTCATAAACGATATAACGGCGTACCAGAGCGAACTTCTTGCGCCTACCGAAGTCGTGCACGGCGTTCTTATGGATGTATTCGGTATAGGTATACTCATAATAGGCAAGTCGGGTCTCGGCAAAAGCGAAATCGCGCTCGAACTCATCAGCCGCGGACACAGGCTTGTTTCGGACGACAGCGTAATCGTGAAGAACATAAACGATCAACTCATCGGCAAATCTCCCGAAAAGACGAGATATTATATGGAGATACGCGGAATAGGCATAATAAACATTCAGCAGATGTTCGGCCCCGGTTCTATCCGCCCGAGCGAAGAAATCGACATAATTGCCGAACTCTCCCCGTGGGAGGAAGGAAAGAATTACGACCGTATCGGTACGGAAGACGTTTTCGACAATATGCTCGGCATAGACGTGCTTAAAGTCGTCATACCGGTTACGCCCGGGCGAAACATTCCGGTAGTGCTTGAAACCGCGGCAAGAAAATACCGTCTTAAACAGGCGGGTTACGACCCGGCGAAAGCCCTTATGGAAAGCGTTTTCGGGGCGGGAGACGAATCCTGACGGGTTTCGGAACGATTTCCGACTTATAAACACAAACATACGTTCTTGTGGATAACTTGTCTTAAAACGGCGGGTTATCCACATTTTTTATACACTTGTCAACAGTGAAAACTTATAATCGCTTATAAAATCTACGATTATGCGATTTGACCGTATACGGAATGAATTATGTATGCATAAAGTGAATATCGTAAAAATATGAGCGTTAAAAAATCGATAATAATCACACTGGCGTTATGCGTCGCAGTGCTTTCCGTCGCGTCGGCAAGAACGATAAAAGAGGCGACCGAAAGCCCGAAATCGGGTCTGACCGTAGTGCTCGATGCCGGGCACGGCGGGATAGACGGAGGAGTTACGGGCGTTAAAACGGGAGTAAAGGAAAGCGAACTCAACCTTAAAATAGTAAAAGAATTAAAAACCCGCCTTGAAAAAGCGGGTGTTAGGACCGTGCTGACAAGAACGACCGATGCCGGACTTTACGGCAACGCTACCGACGGTTTCAAACGCCGCGATATGCTTGCGAGAAAAAAGATCATCAACGGCTGTAACGCGGACGCATTCGTGTCGGTGCATATAAATTATTATTCGTCTCCGTCGCGTCGCGGCGCGCAGGCGTTTTTCAGGGAGAACGACGAATTGTGCGAAACGTTTGCCGCCGTAATGCAGAAAAATCTGAATACGCTCGGCGGGCAACCGCGCCCGTTATCCGCGCTTAAAGGCGATTATTACGTCCTTAACGAATCCGAACCGCCGGCGACGCTGGTCGAATGCGGATTTTTATCCAACGAAGAAGACGAGGCGCTGTTATTATCCGAAAATTACCGCGCCGAACTCGCCGAAAAAATCTCCCTCGGCATCCTTGAATTCCTATACGTCGGACGGCAGAGCGCGGATTCTCAATGAAATTTTATCCGACGGAAGAAAAAAGTTGATTTTACCTGTTTCGTTATAGTATAATGATTTATATAATACTTAAGAGAGGGCGTCGGATGGAACGCAAAAAGAAAACGGAAGAGAAAGTCACTCTTACCGTAGAGGCGGTAAAGTACGCGTCGTTCGCGGATTGCTATACGCGCGCGCCGCTTTTTACCATGCTGAGAATAAACAACGAGGGCGCGGATTCGCTTACGGATTTTACTCTGGAACTCGTCAACGATAACGGTCTTGTCAGAGAATTCGTAAAAACAATAGAAGAAATACCGTTTGAAAGCAGTGTCGAGGTGGATACGTTCGACGCGGTTTCTCCGTTATATTTCGCCGGACTTGAAAACGTCAAAGACGAAATCGTAAAAGTCGTTCTGAAAAAAGACGGCAACGAAGTCGCGGTCGAAGAAGTTACCGTTACGGCTCTTCCGTTTGAATACTGGCAGGGTGTCGGAGGCAGAGAAGAATCGCTTGCGGCGTTTGTCAGGCCGAAACTCGCGGATTGTCAGCGAATCAAGACCGAGATGTCGGCTCAACTTAAAAAATGGAACGTAAGCGGAGAATTCGGCGGTTACGACGATGCGGATAAAAATACCGTTCGTCGCGTTATAGCCTCGCTTTTTACCGTGTTGCGTCGCTATGGACTGACGAAAACCGAATGCGATATATCCGCCCCCGCGGAGGCGGGCGGCACCAGGATACTCGGCGAACGTTCGGCTACGGCGTTGGAAGTCGCCGTGTTCGTCGCGTCGGTACTCGAAAGCGCGGGGCTTAATCCGTTACTTATTTACGGCGAAAAGGAAATTACATGCGGCGTGTGGCTGTACGAAACATGTCTGCCCGAAGTCGTATCCGACGACGTCGAAAGGATAGGTCAGTATGTTTCGGAAGGCATAAACGGGCTTAGTTGTTTCGATATAGACGACGTATTTTCGGATAAGACCGTCGCGTTTTCCGTTTCGGAAAATCACTTTGCCGTCAAACTCGATGCGGGCGTATACGAAAGAGTCATCGACGTAAAACGCGCAAGGCTAAACCGCATAACTCCGTTGCCGTCCAGAAACAAGACGGTAAAAGGATACGAAATTCTGTCCGAAGAGGAGACTTCGCCCGACGCCGCGCCCAAAGACCTCTTCGTAAAACTCAAACTCAATCTGGAAGGCAAACAGACCAGAGACAAGCAGTGGGAAAGACGACTTCTCGATCTTACGATGAAGAACGCTTTGCTCAACTTCCGCCCTGCGGGGAATTCCGCGCAGATAGCGTCGGCGGACGTCGATTCCACGTTTTCGCTTGTGCGTTCGGGCGAACCCGTAAGACTCACTCCGCTCAACGTCTCGGCTGTCGATTTATCGGCGAGGGTTTCGCCTTTCGCGCTCGGCAAAGAGTTGAAAGGGGTAAAAGAACTGCTTGCCGAAGATGCGGGCGGCGGAATTCTGCGCACCGTCGAAAATGACGAGAACCTTTCCGAAATACTCGTAAAACTGTACAAAAAGAACAAAGAGGCAGACGAGGAATCGGGCAGTAAAATATTGTATCTTGCTTACGGCATGCTTAAATGGGGCGGCGACGGCGACGAAAAGTATGCTCCGCTGGTGCTTCAACCCGTCGAGATAAAGACGGGCAAGGGCAGGGTAGGTTACGAACTCGTCGCGGGCGACGAAGAATGTTCTGTCAACCTCACGCTGCTCGAATACCTTAAACGCGAATACGACATAGACGTGCGCGGGCTGGACGGTAATCTGCAGAGTCTGAAAATTTCCGAAGTGCTTGCGATGGTAAGAATGGAAGTCGCAGGCATGAAAAACTGGGCGGTTACAGATGACGTATTCCTCGCTACTTTCGGATTTTCGCGCTATCAGATGTGGAAAGATCTTCGCCGTAACATCGGCGAATTTTCCAAAAACAAACTCGTCGCGGCAATGCTTGCAAACAAGCCGCTCGAAAAGAAAGACGACGCCGCCGTTCCTGCTGAAGACGAGACCTCGGCGTCGGATGTTCTTACGCCCGTATGGGCGGATTCTTCCCAATGGGACGCCGTCGAACTGTCGAAACTCGGCAGCACGTTTGTTCTTCACGGACCTCCGGGAACGGGTAAGAGCCAGACCATAACCAATATTATATGCAACGCTCTGCACGACGGAAAAAGGGTTTTGTTCGTCGCCGAAAAACAGGCGGCTCTGTCGGTCGTCAAAAAGAGGCTCGATTTGCTGGGCGTCGGCGATTTCTGTCTCGAACTGCATTCCGGCAAGACGAACAAGTCCGACGTATTGCAGAAACTGACGAACACACTCACGCTTGCGGGCGGACAGATCGACGCGTCTGTGGAGACCGATGCGGCAAGAATCGACGAACTCAGGAAGTCGCTCGGAGATCCCGTCGCGGCGTTGCATAAAAAACGCAGACTCGGCGTTTCGGCATACGAGGCGATGCTGATATGTAACGAAAACTCTTCCGCGCCGGACGTCATGAACATAGAGAGCGTTTTCTACGATAAACTCACGAAGGAAAAAGTAGAACGTTACGAAAACATGATACGCCGCGCCGCCGTTTCGGCGAGAGAGTGCGGCGGCGTGCATAACTCTCCGTTTGCCGACGTTCGGCTTACCGAATATAACGCCGACGTCAAAAACGCGGTGTATTGTTCGGCCGAAGTCGTCATCGCCGAGATAAAACACCTTAAAAGTTATCTCGCGCTGTTCCTCGATCTGTACAGACAGAGGATTTCGCGTCTGACCCGCAAAAAACTTACTCTGCTCGAAGAGATCGTCAAAGACCTCGCGTCGGGCGACCTCGATAAGTATTTCGCCGTCGACGAGGAGCGTTTCGGCGCGTTCTATAATGCCAACCGCAGACTTGACGCGAACCTCGAAAAATATTACCGCTCGTTCGACAAACTCGTAGATCTGAAAAAAGACGAGAAGAACGAACTTGCCAAAGCCCTTACGTCGGACGAGGATATATCGCTTAACAAAACGGCGGCTGCCGTCGTCAAAAAATTGTCGAAGACGGCTAAGACGAAATTTACCGAAGAATCGTACCTTCCGTCGCTCGAACTTTTGCTTGCCGTTTACGAAGATACCGAGACGATAAAGGGAGACGCTGCTCTTTCGTCGGGTTTCACGTCGGCTTTCGGCAGAACCGATTTCGGCGACGGAAGAAAGAAATTCCTCGCTCCGCTGTATAAATTGCACGATACCGCTGCGGAGGTCTTTCTGGACTACAATGCCGACGGATTCAACAGTACATGCATTGCGGCTAAAAGCGGATTTACAGCCCCCGTACTCAACGGATTGCTCACGTCGTTGAAAGGCTTTTATGCGGCAGAAAAAGCCTTCAATAAGACGATTAAAGCGAATAAAGAAAAACTCACCGAAGAAGACGTGCTCGACGCGTACGCCGCAAAGGCTGGCGCGTTGATAGAGAACGTCGATATGCTTGCCAACTGGTGCGCATACCGCGCGGAGGCCGAGGCTCTCGGCAAAGAGGGGCTTACTTTCGTTACCGACGCGCTCGAAAACGGCGACGTTACGCCCGATAACGTCATCGCGGGATTTGAAAAGAACGTCTACGGTAACTTCCTTAAAACAACGCTTTCGCTCGACCCGGTTCTGGCAAGATTTTCCGCCGCTTTGCAGGAGGAAAACACCGAGTCGCTCAGGCTTACTTATGACGAATACGCCGCCGTTTGCCGCGAACAGATACGTTCCGAACTCATATCTCGTCTTCCTCTTCCTTCCACCGAAGGCAAAGGCGGCATAGAACTTATGAATTTCAGGCGTTATGCCAAGAACAATCTTCGCGGAATGAGCCTCAGAAAACTGTTCGACGAAATTCCCGAATTGCTCAAGACCGTCGCGCCGTGTATGCTTATGAGCCCCGCAACGGTGGCTCAGTATCTCCGCGCCGAAAACGGGCTTTTCGACCTGGTTATTTTCGACGAGGCGTCGCAGATGCCGACCGCGGAGGCGATAGGATCGCTCGCGAGGG